>JBGPEV010000492.1:0-3122 GCA_041482995.1 bacterium
AGCGTGAACACGCCCGGCCGCTCGCCGAAGCCGAAGCGCCCGATGTACTCGTGAAACACGGGGGCGGGAATCATCAGCCCCAGCTTCGCCGCGCAAATGTTGGACGAGAGCCGTAGCGTGCCCCGCAAGTCGAGCCAGCCGTGGGGCTCGGTGTCATGGATCACGCTGTCGTAGTGCTGGAACTCGCCCTCTTCGCAGAAGAAGAGCGTGTCGGGCTTGGCGATCTTTTCTTCCAGGGCCACGGACGCGGTGATCACCTTGAACGTGGAGCCGGGTTCGTAGCCGTTGGTGAGCGCGCGGTTGAAGTAGGTCTCCTTGTCGTAGGACGCGTAGTCGTTGGGATTGAAGCCGGGGGCCTGGGCGATGGCCAGGATTTCCCCGGTGTTGGAGCGCACGACGATGGCGATGCCCAGGGTCGCCCGAACCGTTCCACCGCCTTGGCCACTTCCTGCTCGGCGATGTACTGGATGGCCGGATGAATCGTGAGGGCCATGCTGCCGCCCGCCGTCGGGTAGCCGCCGTCGGAGGTGAGCAGGGTGCGGCCCAGCGCGTCCTTGTCGATCACCTGGATGCCGTCGGCCCCTTTCAGGAACGAGTCGTAGGCGTACTCCAGCCCCTCCAACCCCTGGGTATCGACGCCCGTGAAACCCAGCAGGGCGCCGGCCAGCGTGCGGCCCGGGTACACGCGCAGGTATTCCCGCGTGGCGCCCACGCCGGCCAAGTCCAGGGCGCGCACGGCCAGGGACTCCTGCGGAGTGACGCGGCGCTTGATCCAGACGAATGCATCGTCGGAACGGATGCGTTCCTCCAGTCTTTCCCGCGGCAGGCCCAAGGCGCGGGCGAGCCGGTAGGCGCTTTGGGATGGCTGCTCCACCAACCCCGGCCGCGCGTAAAAAGAATCGGCCCGGATCGAGAGCGCCAGCGGCTCGCCGTCGCGGTCCGTGATCGCTCCGCGCTGGCCCTTGATGTGGATCGCGCGCTGCGATTGGCGGCTGGCCAGTTTGGCCAACTCGTCGTGCCGCACCACCTGCAGGTCCACCGCCCGCCCGGCCAGCACGAGCAGGCCCAGCGCCATGCCCAGCGCCACCAGGCCCACGCGCGGCCGGAAGCCCCGGAAGCGCCGGGGGACGGGGTTAGCGAGGCGCAGGCGGTACATAGCCCTCGATCACGATCACTTGGGACGGCGCTGGCGGGCGCATGCCGAGCTCCCCGCGCGCCAGCGCATCGATGCGTTCCAGCCGGGAGAGGTATTCCACCTCCACGCGCAGGGGCTCGATGCGTTCCTCCAGCGCGGCGCGCTGCTCGCGCAGCTTGTGCACGGTGAAGCCCAGGCGGATGAACTGATAGCGCTGCCAGACGAAGAACACCGCGCCCACGGAGAGCACCAGCGCGCACGCCACCACCAGCACGGCGGTGGAGGCGCGCCGCATGCGCACATAGCTCAGGGGGCCGGTGGCGTTCATCGTTTCTCGAACACGCGCAGCTTGGCGCTGCGGCTGCGGGGATTTCGGGCCTGCTCGTCTTCTCCCGCCGTGACGGGCCGCTTGGTGAGCCGCGCGCCGATCGGTTGCCGCCCGCACACGCAGCGCGGCAGGTCCGGCGGGCAGGTGCACGGCTGTTCCCAGGCGCGGAACGCGTCTTTCACCCGCCGGTCTTCCAGGGAATGAAAGGCGATCACCGCCATGCGTCCCCCCACGGACAGCAGATCGGGCGCGCAGGCCAGCAGGCGCTCCAATTCGCCCAATTCATCGTTCACGGCAATGCGCAGCGCCTGGAAGACCTGGGTGGCCGGGTGATAGCCGCGCCGGTGAAACTTGGCGGGCACGGCGCCGGCCACGATTCTTGCCAGCCGTCCCGTGCGGGTGATGGGCTCCTTGCGCCGCTCGGCCACCAGCGCCTTGACGATGCGCGATGCGAAGGGCTCCTCGCCGAAGGTGCGGAGGATCGAGAGCAATTCCTCCGGCCGCGCGCGGTTCACCCAGTCCGCGGCGGTGCGGCCCCCGGCCGTGGGGTCCATGCGCATGTCCAGGGGCCCATCCTGGGAGAACGAGAAGCCGCGCTCCGCCTCGTCCAATTGGGGCGAGGACGTGCCCAGGTCGGCCAGCAGGAAGTCCACCGACCCCGCGAGCACGTGGTGCGGCAATTCGGAAAACGGCAGGTGCTTCGCCAGCACGCGCGGGCCAAAGGCGGCCAGGCTCCCGGTCACCGCCGCCACGGCGCCGGGATCGCGGTCCACCGCCAGCACCTCCGCCTGGGGAAACCGCTCCAGCAGGGCCAGGGCATGGCCGCCGCGCCCGGCCGTGGCGTCGACGATCAATTGGGCGGTCGCGGGCACGAACGAGAGCACCTCGTTCACCAGCACGGGTTCGTGACCACCGGCGGACGCGGCTATGGGCGGCAAGGCTGAGGTCAGGGCGAGGGGGTCCGCAAACATTGAGTCCATCCATGGACGAAGCTGCGGCGGACGCTCCTCCGGCGCCCGTGAGGCCAAGGTAGCGCCGATACCCAGCCAGGGCAAGCGATCGAGCGGCGCAACGGCGCCGGGAAGCGGCGGGACCGCGATCTCCCCAAGACCGTTGATCCTTTGCGGCCACCGCCGCGGGGGGCGCGGCGGAGCGGCAGGTTTCATTCCGGCGCTCACGGTGACGCTTTCGAAATCCCGGCCGTGTTCCCGGAGGGGAGGAAGCCGCTGTTCACCGGCAGCCCTGGTTCGAGAATCGCCTGCGGCATCGCCCCCGGCGCGCTGGGCCGGGTGTCGGCGCGCGTGCGATCGGGTGGAACGGGAACCGAGGGTGCGACCCGGTCATGGGGGTCCTCCCGCGGGCGCTCCACGCGGCGTGCGCGCTCCCCATCCGGCCCAGCCCTATCCCCCGGCAGGGCGCTCGAGTGGGGACGCAACGGCCCAGTCGGATGTCCCCACTGGGTCAATTCGGGCTTGGCCCGCGCCCCGCCGGGGGACGCCGCGCCGGACGCCGGCAGGTGGAGCGCCCGTTCGTTTTCTTCCTCGATTGCATCGCTGGATGAAGGAGTTGCAGGGGCGGGAGCGCGATCTTCCGCAGTCGGCCGGCGCGGCTGCGTCCCCCCGTTCGGGGCGGCGGCGTCGGCTGGCCCGGCCGGTGGGA
>JBGPEV010000493.1:0-3109 GCA_041482995.1 bacterium
CAGGTTGCCCTTGGGGTCGAAATTGGCGGCGGCAGGTGTCTTGAAACCGCTTGCCACGACCTCCAGCGTCCCGGCATCCACGTCCACCCGCGCGACTTGGCCCTTGAACCACAAGGGGCCATAGAGCTTGCCGTCCGGCCCGAAGTCGAAGCCGTTCAGCCCGCCCATGTTCTCCAGGATCTTGCGCGGCGGCTTGACGCCCGCCATGTCGATCTCGTACAGGGCGTCGCCCAGGAACACCTGCGTGGCGAATAGGCGCCCATCTTCCTTGAAGGCCAGGGAGTTGATGCCCGGCAACCCGGTGGCCAGCACGCGGATCGGTTCGTCGCCCTTCTTGGCGTGGATGATTCCCACCAGGAACGAGGTCCAGACCAGGGTTCCGTCCGGCCCGAACTCCAGATCGTCCGCCATGCCTTCGGGCGGGGGCACGTGGGTTTGCACCTTGCCGCTTTTGGGATCGATCTTATAGATCGCCTGCCCCACGACGCTGCCGGCGTAGAGCATGCCGTCGGGACCGGTCGTGATGCCGTGGATACCGTGAAACGCCGATCCCTTGACCAGCACTTCCTGCTTGTATCCGGCGGCGCCGGCGCCGCGCGGGACGATCGCGGCCGCCAACAGGGCGATCAAACCCAGCCCCAGCCAATGCCTTACAGGACGAACCAGATGAGCACGCATGCCCCTCCTCTTGAACGTGAATCGAGACTCGTAACCGGCACAGGGACCCTTGGCCGGCCGCTGTTCCGCCCGTGCGGCGCTGAGCGGCGCGAAGCCACCTTTCCGGATGCCGCGCCGGTTTGGCGCTTGGAACGCCGGTCAAGGGGACGGCCGGATGGGGCGCCCCATGTCAGACCCGCGGACGGGAGCGGCGCAACATCGCCTTTCCCCTCCCCGCCCAACTATAGTACGCTTTTCGCCGCTTGTGTCACCGCGCGGGGGATCACCACTGCGAGTGCTGGGACTTTCATTCCAACCGGGCCCATCCATGTTGTTCCAAGGCAAAGCCGTCACGCTGAAGCTGCGCGAGCCGGGCGTCGCGGAGCTGTGCTTCGACTTGCAGGGCGAGTCGGTCAACAAGATCAATCAGCTCACCATGGCGGACGTGGAGCAGGCGGTGGCGGTGCTGGAGCAGCAGAGCGGCATCAAGGGCCTGCTCGTGACCAGCGGCAAGCCCGTGTTCATCGTGGGGGCGGACATCAACGAGTTCCTCCCGATGTTCCAGCGGCCGGAGGCCGAGTTGATCGCCTGGCTGGAGCGGGCGCAGCAGATCGGCAACCGGCTGGAGGACCTGCCCTTCCCCTCCGTGGCGGTGCTCAACGGCCACGCCCTGGGTGGGGGCCTGGAAGTGGCCATGTGCTGCACGTACCGCGTGGCCTCGACGGGCGCCAACCTGGGCCAGCCGGAAGTGAAGCTGGGGCTGATCCCCGGCTTCGGCGGCACGGTGCGCCTGCCGCGCCTGATCGGCATCGACAACGCCGTGGACATCATCGCCAGCGGGCGCGACGTGAAGCCTGCCGAGGCGCTCAAGCTGCGGCTCGTGCAGGCGGTCGTGGCGCCGGAGAAGCTGCTGGACGCCGCCATGGCCATGCTCAAGCGCGCGTGGCTGGACGACAAGTGGAAGCAGGACGTGGCCGCGAAGAAGAGCCCCGTGCTGCTCAACGGCATCGAGCGCATCATGGCCTATACGGTGGACAAGGGCTTCGTGGCCCAGCAGGCGGGCAAGCACTACCCCGCCCCGGTGGCCGCCGTGACGGTGATGGAGCAGGGCTCGCACCTGAGCCGCGAGGAGGCGCTGCGCAAGGAGGCGGAGGCCTTCGCCAGGCTGGGCAAGACCCCCGAGGCGGAAGCCCTCATCGGCCTGTTCTTCGCCGACCAGACCATCAAGAAGCTCTCCAAGCGGCAGACGGACCAGGCCCAGGACGTGAAGCTGGCCGCCGTGCTGGGCGCGGGCATCATGGGCGGTGGGATCGCATACCAGTCCGCCAGCCGGGGCGTGCCGATCCTCATGAAGGACATCAAGCAGGAGGCGCTGACCGCCGGCCTGAACGAGGCCGCCCGGCTGCTCAGCCAGCAAGTGGAGCGCGGCCGCATCACGCGGGAGCAGATGGCCCAGTCCATCGGCTCCATTCAGGCGATCCTCTCCTACGGCGACTTCGACCACGTGGACGTGGTGGTGGAAGCCGTGGTCGAGAACCCCAAGGTGAAGGCCGCGGTGCTGGCCGAGGTGGAAGCGGCCGTCAAGCCGGGCACGGTGATCGCCACCAACACGTCGACCATCTCCATCGATCTGCTGGCCAAGGCGCTGAAGAAGAAGGACCGCTTCTGCGGGATGCACTTCTTCAATCCAGTGCACCGCATGCCGCTGGTGGAAGTGATCCAGGGCAAGGCCAGCAGCAAGCAGGCGCTGGCGACCGTCACCGCCTACGCCCTGAAGCTGGGCAAGACCCCGATCCTGGTGAAGGACGGCCCGGGGTTCCTGGTCAACCGCATCCTCTTCCCCTATCTCTTCGCCTTCCAGATGCTCGTGATCGAAGGCGTGCCCATCGAGAAGATCGACAAGACCATGGAGGGCTACGGCTGGCCCATGGGCCCGGCGTATCTCTCCGACGTGGTCGGCCTGGACACGGCGCACCATGCCGCCGGGGTGATGGCCGAGGGTTTTTCCGACCGCATGGGGATGCCCAGTCCCGCGCCGGGCGACCTGCTCTATAAGGCCGGCTACTTCGGCCAGAAGAACGGGAAGGGCTATTACTCCTATGCGTCCGACGCCAAGGGCCGCCCCAAGAAGGTGTTCGACCCGGCGGTGCTCAAGCTGCTCGCGCCCAGCATCAAGGGCGGTGGGGAGAACATGTCCGGGGAAGAGATCGTCGAGCGCATGATGATCCCCATGGTCAACGAGGCCTCGCGCTGCCTGGAGGCGGAGATCGTCGGCTCCCCCACGGAGCTCGACATGGCCCTGATCATGGGCGTGGGCTTCCCCCCCTTCCGCGGCGGCCTGCTGCGCTACGCGGACAAGATCGGCGTGGGGGAGCTGGTCAGCCGCGGCGAGAGCTACCGCAAGATCAGCGCGCTCTATGGCCCCACCGAGCAGATGGCGGGGCTGGCGAAG
>JBGPEV010000494.1:0-3108 GCA_041482995.1 bacterium
CCCCGGCTGCCCGCCCGGTTCCCCTTTGTGGTGGGCCCCGGGGCCCTGCGGGCTGTTATGTTTTTTTTGGTGGTGGCCCGCGCCCTCGCGGGGGGGGGGGCCCCCCGCCCCCCCCACGGCCGGGGGCACGATCTTCGCGTAGCCCTCGTCCCGGATCCAGCGCTCTTCCCAGCCATAGTCGAAGTCGGACTCGGTGCCCCGGAAGTGGTCCACGAAATCCATCGACACCGAGTGCGATCCGACCAGCTTGGCGATCACGTGCTCCTGGCCGAGCAGGAACGCCGCCGCGCCGTCGCCGTATTGCAGCTCGGCGGCGGAGGCCGCCTTGGCCATCCGCTTGTCGGCCGCCACCACCAGCGCAGGGCCGTGGGCCGCGGCGTTGAGCCCGGCGATCAGGGCCGAGGTGCCCGCCTTGAGCGACCCCGCCACGTCGGTGGCGGAAAGTCCCTGCTCCATCATCAGCGCGGTGGAAACGACGCCGGCATTCTGGCGGTCCTTGAACGGATGGGTCGTCGAGCCGAGCAGCAGGCTGCGGACGGTCTTGGGATCAAAGCCCGTCAGGCAATCCCGCGCGGCCTCCACGGCCATGGTGATGGCATCCTCGTCCCAATTGGCCATGGCGCGTTCGCCCTTGGCATGCCCGCGCAGGCCGGGGGCCATCCACTTGTTGGAATCGTACACCGCCTGGCGGTTGAGCCGGAGCCGTGGCACGTAGGCGCCGTATGCGACAATGCCGACCATGAACATTCTCCCGTTGCCCCGCGCCGGGCGGAGCCTGCTGCGGTTGTTTGCCGGCCGGCCAGGGCATTGGCCTGGGCCCGCGTTGCTTCTGGACTGAGCACTTATAGTGCGGCTTGCGGGTTCCCGCAATCTCCCGCGGAGCGGCTCCGCCGGCCGCGCGGCGTTTCACACGGTGAAATGAGGCGGTGCGCAAAGCCGCCCCGGGAGGGCGCCTGCGCCCCCAATTGCGGAAGGCTGGGGATGGACTTTGCCCGCAGTCTCACATACCCAATAAGGCACTGGCGTGCGGCCCGGGGCGCCTGGCCAACGGCCATCCCCGGAGCGGATGCAACCGAATCGGCCGGATGGACGTGGAAAAAACGTGCGATGTGCTGGTGGTGGGCGGAGGCAACGCCGCGTTGTGCGCAGCGCTCGCCGCGCGGGAGGCCGGCGCCTGCGTGCTGGTGGTGGAGCACGCGCCACGGGACTATCGCGGCGGCAACAGCCGCCATACCCGCAATCTGCGGGCGATGCACACGGCCCCGACGTCCGTGCTCACGGGCGCCTACGCGGAGGACGAGTACTGGGAGGATTTGCGCCGCGTCACCGGGGGCAAGACCGACGAGTCCCTGGCGCGCATGACCATCCGCGCTTCGTCGGAGGTCGCACCCTGGATGGAAGCCCGCGGCGTCCGCTTCCAGCCGTCGCTCAAGGGCACGCTCAACCTCTCGCGCACCAATGCCTTCTTCCTGGGCGGGGGCAAGGCGCTCTTGAACGCCTACTATCGGTGCGCCGAGCGCCTGGGCATCGAGGTGCTCTACGATACGGAGGTGCAGTCGCTGGCGCTGCACGGGGACACCGTCCGCGAAGCGGCGCTGTCCAGCAAGGGATTTCCCCTTACGGTGCGCGCCAAGACGGTGGTCGCCTCCGCGGGGGGATTCCAGGCCAATATCGAATGGCTGAGGCAGTATTGGGGAGACGCCGTCGACAACTTCCTCGTTCGCGGCACGCCCTACGCCAAGGGACGGGTGTTGAAGAACCTGCTCGACCAGGGCGTCGCTCCCGTGGGCGACCCCACCCAGTGCCACGCCGTGGCCATCGATGCGCGGGCTCCCAAGTTCGATGGCGGGATCGTCACCCGGCTCGATTGCATCCCCTTTGGCATCGTGGTGGACCGGGGGGGCCGGCGCTTCTTCGATGAGGGCCAGGATATTTGGCCCAAGCGCTACGCCATCTGGGGGCGCCTGGTGGCCCAGCAGCCCGGCCAAATCGCGTACTGCGTCCTCGATGCCAAGTCCGAAAAGCTGTACATGCCCTCCGTGTTTCCCGCCCTGCGGGGCCGCACCCTGGCCGAACTGGCGGGAAACCTCGGGCTGGACGCCGCCGCGCTGGAGGCCACGGTGCGCGAGTTCAACGGCGCGGTGCGCCCTGGCACCTTCAACGGGGACGGGCTCGACGATTGCGCGACCGACGGGCTGACGCCGCCCAAGACCCACTGGGCGCGGACGATCGATACGCCGCCGTACCTGGGCTATCCGCTCCGCCCGGGCATCACGTTCACCTACCTGGGGGTGCGGGTGAACGGCCGCGCCCAGGTCCTGCTGCAGGACGGGAGGCCGGTTGCCAATCTGTTCGCATCCGGAGAAATCATGGCCGGCAACATCCTGGGCCAGGGCTACCTGGCCGGATTGGGCATGACCATCGGCACCGTGTTCGGACGCATCGCCGGGCGGGAGGCGGCACAGCATGCCCGCCACTGAGGCGCTGACCGACGCGCGGCGCGCCATGAGCGTCTGCAACGCGTGCCGCTATTGCGAGGGCTATTGCGCCGTGTTTCCCGCCATGGAGCGGCGGCGCGAGTTCTCGGACGGCGATCTCACCTACCTGGCCAACCTGTGCCACAACTGCCGCGCCTGCTTCTACGCGTGCCAATACGCCCCGCCCCATCCGTTTGCCGTCAACGTTCCCCGCGCCTTCTCCGAACTGCGGGCGGAATCCTACGCGGCGTATGCGTGGCCGGGGCCGCTGGCGCGCCTGTTTCAACGCAACGGATGGGTCGTGTCCCTGGCCACCGCGCTCAGCATCGCCCTCGTGTTGCTGCTGGCGGTCCTGTTGCAGGATCCGGACGTCCTGTTCGGCACACACCGGGAGGCGGGGGCCTTCTATCTCCTCATTCCCGCCTGGCTGATGATCGCCGTGGCGGGCGGCACGTTCGGATTCTCCCTGGTCGCCCTCGCCATCGGCGCGATCAAGTTCTGGCGCGGTACGGGCGCCCGCATGGTGTGGCGCCCGCGGCCACTGTTGGAAGCAATGCGGGACGTGCTGACGCTGAGGAACCTGGGCGGCGGCGGGGAGGGCTGCAACGACCGCAGCGATCGCTTCACCCAG
>JBGPEV010000495.1:0-3105 GCA_041482995.1 bacterium
CAGCAGGTGCTCCGGGTCGATCTTGCCGTGCGCCTTGTCCTCCGCCAGCTTCTGCGCGGCGAGGATCGCTTCCTGCGCCTTGTTCGTGAAGGAATTGAGCGACAATCCCATGCGTGCGTCCGTGCGAAGGGTGATTGTCTCGCGGGGCTACTGCTCAAGCGTAACGGGTGGGGGGCGGGGGGGCAAGGGGGGAACCGCCAACGGCTTCACCACAAAGAACAGAAAGGACACCAAGGACTGCGGCTATTTCCAGCGCACCTTGGGCCGGCGCAGTGCCGCCTTGGGGAGCTTGCGGCGCACCTCGGCGCGGACGCGGCGGGCGAGGGCGACGGCGGTGCGGGCTTCGGCGAATGTTGGGTCGGGAGATCGCGGGTAGCGAAACAACACAGCGAAGTCGGTCAGCTTGCGCTGATCCGACACACTCATCTCTGGCCGCATACGTTCCGGCAAATACGCAAGGATTTCTGGGATGTTGTGCGTCTTTGGAAAGTCGATCAACAGCATGACCAGAAGCGCCTTGAGATACTTCTCCACACACTGCTGTGCGTGGAAGCATGTCACTTCCGTCGCCCTCGATTCAACCTGCTTGAGCGTGAGTACGGCGGTGTTGAGATCGTGGTCCGCCTTCGAGACCCACTCCCGCAGGACTTCAATCACCCCGTCAGCATCGGGCATAGAGCACCTTGCCCTCAAGCAGGGCGGGTCGTTCAATCGTTCCTGGAATCTCCTTTCGCCACTCGAAATCGTGCGGAGGCGTTACGATGCTGTCCTTAGGTATCCGTATGCCGTGCAGCGCAACGCCAATTTCAACCTGCAAATCCCGTTTCGAACCCTCCACCTCCATCACCACCAGCAGGTCCACGTCGCTATCCCGCCCGGCGTCGCCCCGCGCCTGTGAGCCGAACAGGATGATGCGCTCCGGATCGAATTGCTTGACGATCCGCTTGACCATCAGGGGAATGGCCTGCTTGGGCGTGAGCCAGCCATAGGGCGAGCGGCGGCGCACCGCGGCCCGCTTGCGGGGGGTGGCTGCTTTCGTGCGGATTCTCGTGGCTCGCATGATGCCCAAGCGTAACGGGTGGGGTGCGGGGGGGCAAGGGGCCAACTGCCAACTGCTGAAACACCCTTCGCTGCGCTCGAGGGCAGGCTCCGACCCCGAAGACCACCAAGGACCGCGCCGATTTCAAGCGGACCTTGGGCCGGCGCAGTGCCGCCTTGGCGAGCTTGCGGCGCACCGCGGCCTGGATGCCGCCTGTGCCGAAGACCCAAGCTTGTTGCTCACCGGGCAGACCGCGGAAAACCCCTCCCGCTGCACGCGCGTCGCTCTCAGCCTGCTCAAACAGCAGTTCACCCGCCCGGAACCCGGAACCAACGCCTGCGCGCGGGCGGGGACGAGGACGACCGGCTCAAAATCCGGGCCGCCCGACTTTGCGGGCGCCCCGATCGCGGGCGGCTACTGTCCGGCCTTCGATAATGCTATCGTTTCCATTGGGAAGCTCAGACAAATTCGCTGCTCCGATCCGCTCCAGCGATGCCACGCGACTGGCGCCTGAAGCCCCGGGGAGACGCTCATGGACCATGATCCGCAAGCCCGTGGCTCGGCGGCTCGCGTTCAGTTCAACTGCTTCGAGTGTCAGAGCCGCGAACGCTCCACGTGGTGCGGGCTCTCCGAACCGGAAGTGCGGGTGCTGAACCGTGAAAAGCAGCGCTCCCACTATCGGGCGGGGCAGATCGTCTACCGGCAGGGCGAACCGTTCCGGGGCGTCTTCGTGGTGGAGCACGGGACGCTGGCGGTGCGGAAGTACGACCGGTTCGGCAACGCGATCCTGCTGAAACTCGTGCATGACGGCGATGCGGTGGGGTACAGGGACTTTCTCGCCAACCAGGACTATTCGACCAGCGCCGACGCCCTGGCCGATTCGCGCCTGTGCCTGATCCCCCCCGCTTCGGTGCGGGATTTGTTGCAGCGCAACCCCGCCCTGGGCCTGCGCTTCATCCGCCGCATGGCCGACGATCTGGAGACGGCGGAGCAGGGCCTGCTGCGCAACTCGGCCATGCCCATCCGCGGGCGGCTGGCGCACCTGCTGCTCACGCTGAAGGACCGCTACGGCACCGTGGACGACGTCGGCGTCCTGCACCTGGAGTTGCCGCTGGCCCGGCAGGACATCGCCGCGCTGTTGGGCGTGCGCCCGGAGACCATCACGCGCACGATGCACGCGCTGGAGGAAGCTGGGGTGGTGACCTTTGCCGGCCGCTCCGCGGCCATTCCCGATCTGGATTTGCTGCTGAACGAGGTGGAGTTTCCCGAGACCAGTTGATGCCGGGGCGTCCGCGCCCTGCCGGTGGTCTGGGGGCAACCCCACAGAAACCAGCCCCCTTTGGGCATTTGACGCATTTTCAAACAGAACCTGGCGCGGCAGATGTCCGCGTCCTTAGTACGGATTGGCGATGGGCAATTCCTGGGCCGGGAAGAGCGTGATCACTTCGGCGCCCTTGTCGGTGACCACCACCTCCTCCTCGATGCGGGCGGCGGAGTGGCCGTCGGTCGCCGGGCAATAGGTCTCCAGGGCGAAGACCATGCCCTCCTTCAACTCCAACGGACTATCGAGGGAGACGAGGCGGCTGATGATGGGCCGCTCGTGCAGGGCCATGCCCAGGCCGTGGCCGAACTGCAGGGCGAAGGCCTCCATCTCGTTGGCGAAGCCGAAGTCCTGCGCCTTGGGCCACAACTCCGCGATCCGGTCGGTGGTCTGCCCGGGCTTGATCAGGGAGAGCGCCACGTCCATCCACTCGCGCGCCTTCTTGTACGCATCCTGCTGGGCCGGCGTGGCGCGCCCCACGTTGAACGTGCGGTAGTAGCAGGTGCGGTAGCCCATGTAGGCCTGGATGATGTCGAAGAACGCCTGGTCGCCCGGGCGGATCAGCCGGTCGGTGAAGTTGTGGGGGTGCGGGCTGCAACGCTCCCCGGAGACGGCGTTGATCGCCTCCACGTCGTCCGACCCCTTGTCGTAGAGTTCCTTGGTGGCCAGGGCCACGATTTCCGATTCCCGCACGCCGGGTTTCAGCTTCTCGAAGATGGTCTGGTACACCCCGTCCACCATGGAG
>JBGPEV010000496.1:0-3093 GCA_041482995.1 bacterium
AGTCAAAGGCGCCCGCATTGCCGTGCGGTCCGTTGGAAAGGTAGGGGTGATGGCCGAAGGCGATGCGCCACGGCTGCGACGATCCGGCGAGCGCCGCCGCTACCAGCGCCGCCTGAGACGCCACGGCACCGGCGTGGTCGTACAGGATTTGCTGGGTGTCCAACCCCAGCAGCAGCACGGGTGCCGCTTCCAGGCTGTACGCCACGGTGCCGCCGGGCAGGGAGAACTTGACCTGGGGGGGCGCCGCGTAGCCGATGTAATTGGCCTCCTGACCCCAGTTCTGCCCATTGCCGGTGCCGTTGTAGTCATGGTTCCCCAGCACGGCGTGAAAGGGCCCGGTCACGGACGTGTAGGGCTGTGCGAACTTGGTTTGGAACTGCGCATCCGTGGCGGACGAGGCGCCCATCTCGTAGATCAGATCGCCCAGCAGCAGGCCGAAGGCACAGCCGTCCGCCGCGCACTTGGCCGCAATCCCCGCCGCCACGGCCGCCTGATTGGCGTCACCCGTGCCCGTATCCCCCACGGCAAAGAAGCAAATTCCATCGGCGGGGCATTTGCCCACGCCGGCGAAAGGGGATTGCGAAGCGGAATCTCCCCCGCTGGGGGCGCTGGCGCAGGCCGCCAGCAGCAGGGCGGCCCAAACCAGCGGCCACCTCGGGACGGGTCTCCACGGCGCCGTACGATCCATGCCCGAGTATTCCACATTCCCCCACCGGCCCCAAGCGCAACCGGTGGCGATGCAGGGCAACAGCTTTCTCGAAAATACCCCCCACGCTGGCCGGGTGGGATGGGCCTCCGTGCCCGTCCGCGCCCGTCCGGGCGGGCACCCATTCGACAGGCTCAGGGCAGGCTCCGGCCCGCCGGCACCCGCTTCTTCTGAAGTCTTCTCGCGAATGTGGTTGCCCTGGGTGGCGATGGCTCCGCGCCGGGTGTATAGCTGACGGCGCACGGCGGACGCGGGCCATGCGGGCTGGTCATCCGTGCAATGACTCCCAGCAGCGGGGCGGCACCATGGCGATGTTGATATCCGGCGCGGGTTACTTCGATGGCACCGGCAAGATCGTCCCCGGTCATGGCGTGCTGGTCGACGAAGGAAAGATCCGGCGCGTCGCCAAGATGGCGGAATTCAGCGGATTTTCCGGCGAGGTCTTCGACGCCGCGGGATGCACGGTGTTGCCCGGACTGATCGACTGTCACGTGCACCTCGTGTTCGCCGGGGAGGGCAACCCCCGCCAGCCGCTCAACGAGATGTCCACGCCGCAGCTCACGTTGCGGGCGCTGCAGCACGCCCAGAACACCCTGCGGGGCGGCATCACGGCCGTGCGCGACTGCGGCGGCAAGGACTATCTGGAACTCTCCGTACGCGATGCCATCAACCGCGGAACGTTCCGGGGGCCGACCATTCGCGCGGTGGGGCGGATGATCTGCATGACCGGCGGCCACGGAAATTTTCTCGGGCGCGTCGCGGACGGGGTGGACGAGGTGGTGAAGGCCGTGCGGGAGCAAATCCACGCGGGCTGCGACCAGGTGAAGATCATGGCCACCGGCGGGGTGATGACCCCCGGCGTCAACCCGGAAGACGCCCACTTTTCGGCGGAGGAGATGGCGGCCGGCATCCGCGAGGCCAACCGCTTCAACCGCAAGACCGCGAGTCACGCCCAGGGCTCCGCCGGGATTCTCAATGCCGTGCGGGGCGGCATCAGTTCCGTCGAGCACGGCATCTTCATGACGGACGAGTGCGTGCGCGAGATGATCGAGCGCAAGACCTACCTGGTGCCGACCTTGTCCGCCGTGCACAACATCCTGCGCAACGCCGACAACGTGCCCGCCTACGCCGTCGAGAAGTCCCAGCGCGTGGCGGAACGCCACCGGGCTTCGATCCGCATGTATTACCAGGCCGGCGGCCGGCTGGCCATGGGCACGGACGCGGGCACTCCGTTCAACCTGCACGGGGAAAATGCCCGCGAACTGGAGTTCATGGTGGAGGAGGGCATCGCGGCGGCCGACGTGCTCCTTTCGGCCACGCGCAACGCCGCCGATCTGCTCTCCCTGCCCCACCAGGGCGCGATCGCGGAAGGCAACGACGCCGACCTGCTGATCGTCAAGGGCGATCCCCTGCGGGACATCACCGCCGCCTCGCGCCGGGAGCGGCACCGCGCCACGTTCAAGGCCGGCATCCTGGTGAATTGAGACGGCCTTGCTTTCCCCCCGGCACGGGGTGTAGCGTCCCATTGTCGTACCCACAGGGGTGCTCTGCCGCGAACGCGGCGGGGCTGAGAACACACCCTCCGAACCTGATCCGGGTAATGCCGGCGAAGGGAGTCTCATTGTCCGCTACTCCTATCGCATCCGCACAAGTTCCCGCATTGGCGCCGGAGTCCGTTTGCCCACGGAGAGGCCGCCATGCGTGTACCCGTCGCGCCGTTTTCCGGCAGCAGCGCCCAGGCCAACCCCAGTTCGCTGGGCCCCTTCCCCAACTCGCGTAAGATTTACATCGCCGGCAGCCGACCCGATCTCCGCGTGCCGATGCGCGAGGTGCAACTGACCCCGACCGGGACGGGCGGCGGCGTGGATGACAATCCGCCGGTCGCGCTCTATGACACCTCGGGACCGTTCAGCGATCCCCAGGCGGCCATCGATCTTCGCGCCGGACTGGCACCGCTGCGCCGGCCATGGATCGAGGAGCGCGGCGACACCGAGCGCCTGCCGGCCTTCAGCTCGCGCCACGCCAACGAGCGCCTGCGGGACGGCAAGACGTCCGGCCTGCGGTTTCCCGCCGTGCCCCTGCCGCGCCGGGCCAGCGCGGGACGGACGGTGACCCAACTCCACTACGCCCGGCGCGGCATCGTCACTCCCGAGATGGAATTCGCGGCCATCCGGGAGAATCAACGGGCGGAGGGCGCCGCCGCCCCGCTGGATGCGCCGGGGCGCCGGCACGCCGGAGAGGGCCTCGGGGCGCGGATTCCGGATGCGGTCACGCCGGAATTCGTGCGCGATGAAGTGGCCCGCGGCCGCGCCATCGTGCCGGCGAACATCAATCACCCGGAAGCCGAGCCGATGATCATTGGCCGGAACTTCCGTGTGAAGATCAAC
>JBGPEV010000497.1:0-3090 GCA_041482995.1 bacterium
GAAACCATCGCCGAGAAGCCGTCTTTCCGCCGGGCGCTGCTGGAGACGCGTTGCCTCGTGCCGCTCAATGGCTTCTTCGAGTACATCTGGGACAGCGAGACCACGAACTGGCTTGCCTGGTTCACGCCCCAGGATGGGCGGCTGCTGGTGGCGGCCGGCATTTGGAACCCCTGGCGCGCGCCCGACGGCAGCACCGTGGAGAGCTTCGCCATCGTCACGCGCGACCCGCCGGAGAGCATCAGCCGCGTGGGGCACGACCGCAGCCCCGTGTTCCTCCAGCCCGACGCCTGGGACCCGTGGCTGGACCCCGGGCAGCACGACGCAGCGGCGTTGCAACGGGTGCTCACGCGGGTGGACCCGGTCACGTTCACGGTGGAGCGCACCACTCCGCCGCCGCGCCCCAAGAGAAAACGCAAAGCCGCCGCCGACCCCCTGCCCCTCGCGCCCGAGGCGGAGCCGGAATAAGGGTGCCGCTCTGCACAACGGCGTAATGGAACCGCGGATTCCGCAGATTTCACGGATTGTGAGTCCAGGAATCACAACCAGCGCGCCAATGGGGACGTAGCGCACAACAGAACTGCGAACGACCTCAACACAAAGGACACAAAGACCACAAAGGAAAACAAAGAACAGCGAATTCTTCACGGCGACTGGTCGAGCGATTTGAGCCAACAGAGCGAACTGGTGCGCTGCTTCACATTTCTCAGAACGGCTACCCCGAGGAGCGCAATTGTCTTTGTGGTCTTAGTGGTCGGCGCCTGCCCTTGAGCGCAGCGAAGGGTGTTTCAGAAGTTTTGATAGACGCTCTAAATCCGCGTCATCTGCGCAATCTGTGGTTTCGCACTTATGCCGTTCCTCATAGCACCCGTGGCCGCGCTGGAGGCTCGCGCCGAGCGGCGCCACACCCCGTTCGGCACGGGAAAGATGGTCTGGCGCTGCTGGGGCGCGGGGGACCCGCTGCTGCTGCTCCACGGCGCGAGCGGCTCCTGGACCCACTGGCTGCGCAACATCCCCCTGCTGGCCGTGCGCTACCGCGTGCTGGCGCCGGACCTGCCCGGCTTCGGGGATTCCGACGCGCCGCCGGAGCCGCACACGGTCGAGGTGCTGGCCGACGCCGTGCTGGCCGGGCTGGCGGCGCTCCTGCCCGCACCCGCGCCCCTGCGCGTCGCCGGATTCTCGTTCGGCGGGATCGTCTCGGGCGTGGTGGCCGCGCGCCTGGGCGAGCGCGTGCGCACGCTGCTGCTAAGCAGCGCGGGCGGCCTGGCGCTCAACCTGCCGCCCCCGCCCCCGCTGCTGCGCATGGAGCCCGGGCTGTCCCCGGCCGCCGTGCGGGAGGTGCACCGGGCCAACCTGCGCCTGCTGATGATCGGCGACCCCGCCCGGGCCGACGATCTGGCGGTGGATCTGCAGATGGAGAACCTGCGCCGGGCGCGCTTCAAGTCGGGGACGATCCCCCGCTCGGACGTGCTCTTGCGGGCGCTGCCGGCCATCCGCGCCCGCTTGGCCGGTCTGTGGGGCGGGCGGGACGCGTTCATCGGGAGCGACCCGGCGCATCCGCGCCGCGTGCTGGCCGCTGCGCAGCCCGGACTGGACTTCCGCGTGATCCCGGAGGCCGGACACTGGGCCATCTACGAAGCGGCAGAGGCGGCGAACGCCGCGCTGATCGAACTGCTGGGGAGAGAAAGCTAGCCAGTGCGCGGAGGATTCGGCAGCGCCTCGAGCACAGCGATCGGGTGGGGCAACTCGTTCTGCACGATGTCCCACGCCAGATCGAGGTTGATCTCGTCGTAGCCGTGGGTGAGGCGGTTCCTCAACCCGCTTCCCCGTGCCGGCGGCTGTGTTATAAGCCGGATACTCAATTTCAACGTCGAGACGAGGAAATGCATGAAGATCGCAGTGATGGGAGCAGGCGGTGTGGGTGGCTACTACGGGGCCGTGCTGGCCCGCTCGGGCGAGGCGGTCACGTTCATCGCCCGGGGCGCGCACTTGCAGGCCATGAAAACCCACGGGCTGCGTGTGGAAAGCCAGGCCCACGGCAACTTCGCGTTGCCCGGAATCAACGCCACGGATCGGCCCGCGGAGATCGGCCAGGTGGATCTGATCCTCTTCGCCACCAAGGCCTACGACCTGGAGAGCGCGGCCGCGAGCCTGAAGCCGTGCCTGGGGGCGAACACGGCGATCCTGCCCCTGCTCAACGGCGTGGATATCGCCGACCGCATCGCGGCGGTGGTGGGTAAGCCGTACGTGCTGGGCGGCATGTGCCAAATTTCCGCCTCCATTAAAGAGCCCGGCGCGATTCGCCAGGTGGGGCCGCTCAACAAGATCGTCTTTGGCGAGCTGAGCGGCGGTGGTAGTCCCCGCGCCGACGCCGTGCTGAAGGTGTTCCAGAAGGCGGGCATCAACGCCGAACTGTCCCCGCAGGTGCTGGTGGACATCTGGAACAAATTCCTCTTCATCGCCGCGCTGGGTGGCGTCTGCACGCTCACGGCCACGCTGCTGGGCCCCGTGCGGGCCGACGCGGATACCCGCGCCCTGCTGCTGGGCTGCATGGAGGAAGTGTACGCGCTGGCCAGCAAGCAAGGCATCCCGCTCAAGCCCAGCATCGTGCAGGACACGCTGGCCAACATCGACAAGCTGCCCGAAGGCACGCGGCCCTCCATGCTGTTGAGCCTGGAGCAAGGCGGCAAGCTCGAGGTGGACGCGCTCAACGGCACGGCCGCCCGCCTGGGCAAGCGCCTGGGCGTGCCCACGCCCATCAATCAGTTTATCTACGCCGCCCTGAAGCTGCGCGCGGAGGGCAAGCGGGCGTGAGCCAAGCCCGCCCGCCCGGTTCCGTTTGAATCTACCAAACGGTGCCAGATGACCATCAAAAGCATGCGGGGGAACAAGTTCCCCCGCACCCCCTGATCAGCTTCAGATGGGCGGCGTGCCGGCCTTTGCGCACCCAATTCGGGTGCAGGTAGCGCGCTCCCTTTCGAAATCGCCGTTACAGTCCACTAGCCCGGATATTTCACCAGTTGCGCCGAAGCAGCAAGGTGCGGCAGCGGATGTGGATTAAGCGAGGGTTGGGGCCGCCGCAGGGGTGATTCC
>JBGPEV010000498.1:0-3082 GCA_041482995.1 bacterium
ATTCCACGCCCACGGAGGTGGCGATCCGCTTCCGCGTGGATGGGATGCTGCACACGGCCAGCAGCCTGCCGAAGTCCGTCCAGCGCACGCTGATCAACCGCATCAAAATCATGTCGCGCTTGGACATTTCCCAGCACGGCCTCCCCCAGGACGGCCGGACGCTGATCCTGATCGCCGGGCGCAAGATCGATATCCGCGTCTCCATCATGCCCACGATCCACGGCGAGAAAGCCGTGATGCGGCTGCTCTTCCAGGATCAGGAATTGTTCGACCTGCGGCAACTGGGCATGCCGGAGGCCATCTATGTGCGGTGGAGCAAGCTGATCCAGCAGACCGGTGGGATCGTCCTGGTGAGCGGCCCGACAGGAAGCGGCAAGACGACGACGCTCTATGCCGCCCTGAGCGAGATCGACAAGCACAGCAACAATATCATGACCATCGAGGACCCTGTCGAATACAAGATCTCCGGGTACGTGCAAACGGAGGTGAACCCCAAGCTCGGGCTCACCTTCGCCAACGCCCTGCGCTCCGTGTTGCGGCAGGATCCGGACATCATCATGGTGGGGGAGATGCGGGACCGGGAGACGGCGCTGATCGCCATTCAAGCCGCCCTGACGGGTCACACCGTGTTCAGCACGGTGCACACCAACAGCGCTCCGGCGACCGTTACGCGCTTGGTGGACATGGGCATTGAACCGTACCTGGTGTCATCCACCGTGATGGCCGTGCTGGCGCAGCGGCTGGTGCGGAAGATCTGCACGCAATGCAAGATCCAGGTGCCCGCCGACCCCGCGGTGCTGCACGAACTGGGTGTCCCCCCCGAGGAATACAGCCAGTGGAAGTGGCTCTACAAGGGCGCCGGTTGTGCCGCCTGCAAGACCACGGGTTACCACGGCCGTTCGGGCATCTTCGAACTGCTGGTGATCGACGATCCAATCAAGAAGGTGTTGCTGCAGTCCAACGAAGCCAACGTGATCCGCCAAGCGGCCGTGGCCCATGGCATGGTCTCCATGCGCCGCCACGGCATCCAACTGGTCAACGCTGGACTGACGACGCCGGACGAGGTCATCGCCGGAACGCGGGAAGAGTAGGGGCGCCCGCGGACCCACCGTCGGCCGGCCCGCCCTGGGTGGCCAATCCATAGGCACAGCGGAATCCCAGGCTGGCCGCCGTGTATTCCGATTGCAGGCTGCTGCGCAAGGCAAAGCGCATGAAGGCGGCATAGTCTTCCACGCCTTGGGCGCCAAAGGCTCCGGCGCCGCAGATGCGTGCTCCGGCATCGGCCTCACCCCGGTCGCCCGCGCCGGTGAAGCGGAGGCTGTCGAAATCGTCCGTCCATTCCCACACCAGGCGGTGCAGGTCGCGCACTCCGTAAAAGTTCGCGGGGCCCCTCCCGACCGATTGCAGGTCTTCCGGCCGGAAGGGCCGGGAGTACCACGCCAGGATTTGCCCGATGACTGCGGGATCCTTGCGGGCGTCGGGACTGGTTCGGCTGGCGGCGGCGGCGAACTCCCACTGGAAGACGCTCGGCAACAGCCCGCCCTGGTACTGGCAGAAGGCATCCGCCGCGTGCCAGGAGATGTTCGTGACCGGCCGGTCCCCCTGCTCCGCCGTGGGATGGGGGGCGGCTCCACCGGCCGTGGTCCAGTGAGACAGATATTGCCGGTTGGCAAGCCGAGTATCGACCCGGCCTGGCGTCCATTCCGTGTGCGCCAGCGTGAACGCGAAAAACTCGGCATTGGTGACGGGGTCTACGTCGATCCGGAAGGGCGCCACGTGCACGGTGGTGCTGCCGGCAGCCGCGCCAAACAGCGGCACGAACTCGCCGCCGGGTATAAGAACGGAATCGCGCGCCGCCGCGGCGCCCAGCGGCGCTGCCGCCGCAAGCGCCGCGAACAGCATCGTCACCAGCCGCCGCCGCGCGGGGCGCCCCGCCTGCTTCGAGTGCGCGCCGGAGACGGTCATCACGCGCATCCCTGGGTGGGGGAGCCCTCCGCCCGCGTGGCCGTAAGCGCAGGGGCCGCCAGGATTTCCACTAGCGGGACCCCGGCGCGGCGGAAGAAGCTCCCGCCGCCGCCTTGGCGGCTTGCACTTCCTCCACGGAGAAGGCCTCGGCCGAGTTCCCCCAGGTGTTGGTCACATAGGTGAGGACGGAAGCGAAATCCGCGTCTGTCAGCCCGGAGATGGGCGGCATCGCCTGGTTGTAGTCCTTGCCGTTGACCACGATCGGTCCGGCCTTGCCCGTCAACGGAATCTGAATCAGTTCTGCGCGGTCTTTTTGCTTGGCCAATTTCATCAGAAAGTCCGCCTTGGCCAGCGGCGGGAAAACGCCCGCGACGCCCTGGCCTTCCGCCTGATGGCAGACGGAGCAGATGTTGAGGAACACCTTGTGGCCTTGCGCGATCAGGATTTCCTTGGACAACTTCTGCAGCTTGGGATTCTCCGCTTTCTCCTTCTCGTATTCCCGTTCCAGGGCCGCAACCTTCGAGCCGCCATTGGCGATGGCTCTTTCGCCCAGATACGTTTCGTCCACTTCCTTGCCGGAATAGACGGCCTTGTCTTCGTTGCCGGTCACTTTCAGCATGCCCAGCGTACCCTTGTTGAACGTGCGGAAGATGCTGTGGTCCACGAGCAGATAAGTGCCGGGGACCTGGAGCTTGAACTCGACCAGGGTGCTGCCGCCCGCGGGAATCATGGTGGTCTGGACGTTGTGCACGGGCTCCGAGGCGGTCTGCACCCACACGGTATCGAAGATTTCACCGATCACGTGGAAGGACGAAATCAGGTTCGGCCCGCCATTGCCGATGAACAGGCGCACCGTTTCGCCCACCTTGGCCTGCAGGGCGTTATTGCCCACCAAGGAGTTTGTGGAGCCGTTGAACAGCACGTAGGTCGGACGTTCGTCGATGGCCTTCTCCATGGAGAACTGTTGGTGACCTCGCTCGCCGAAGGCCCCCGCCGTATAGAAGTCCCCCTGCATCACGTAGTACTCGTGGTCCACCTTCGGCAGGCCCTCTTTCGGCTCGACCACGATCATCCCGTACATCCCGCTGGCGATGTGGTGCGCCACCATCGGGGTGGC
>JBGPEV010000499.1:0-3077 GCA_041482995.1 bacterium
CACCGTGCTGATGGTCGAGCACAACATGAACGTGGTCTCCGACTTGTCGGACACGATCACCGTGCTGCAACGCGGCGAAGTGCTGGCGGAAGGCCCCTACGCCGTTGTTGCCAAGAACCCCCAAGTGGTCGAGGCCTACGTTGGCACTGGACACGCGTGAGGCCGTCGCTACCCCCGGCCCTCCCCCCGCTCCCGGGCCGTATCTGCGCGTGCGCGGCTTGCAGGCGTATTATGGGGAATCGCACATTCTGCACGGCGTGGACTTTGACGTGAACCGGGGCGAGGTGGTGACCCTGCTGGGCCGCAATGGGGCGGGCAAGACGACCACCCTGAAGTCCGTGATGGGCATGGTGGAGCGCCGCTCCGGGTCGGTGCGGTTCGAGGGGCGCGAGTTGATCCATGCGCCCTCCAACGCCGTGGCGCGGCTGGGCATCGCCTATTGCCCGGAGGAGCGGGGGATCTTCGCCAGCCTGAACGTGGAGGAGAATCTGCTGCTGCCCCCGGTGATCGCGCCGGGCGGGATGACCCTGCCGGACATCTACGAGGTGTTCCCCAATCTGCAGGAGCGGCGCCGCAGCCAGGGCACCAAGCTCTCCGGCGGGGAGCAACAGATGTTGGCGGTCGGCCGTATCCTGCGCACGGGCGCCACGCTGCTGCTGCTGGACGAGCCGACCGAGGGCCTGGCCCCGGTGATCGTGCAGAAGATCGGCGAGGTGATCCGCCACCTGAAGGCGCGGGGATTCACGGTGCTGCTGGTGGAGCAGAATTTCCGCTTCGCCGCGTCGGTGGCAGACCGGCACTACGTCATGGAGCACGGCCAGGTCGTCGAGACCTTTCGCAAGGACGAGCTGGAGGCCAACATGGCCAAGTTGCACGACTACTTGGGGATTTGACGGAAGGCCGCAGGGCCAGGAGCAGTTCAAGGCAGTGCAACCTTTCAGGAGAGACACATGAAGCGCATCGTGGGAATGCTGGCGGCCGGCCTGATGCTGGCCGGTTCCGCTTACGCCGACTATACCGGCGGCGTCGTCAAGATCGGGGTCATGAACGACCAATCCGGGCTGTATGCGGACATCACCGGCCAGGGATCGGTCATCGCGGCCCGCATGGCCGTGGAGGACTTTCTCGCGACCCACAAGGGCATGAAGGTGGAGGTGATCTTCGCCGACCACCAGAACAAGCCGGATGTGGGCTCGAACATCGCCCGCACCTGGTACGACACCGAGGGCGTCGACGCGATCGCGGACGTGCCCACGTCATCCGTGGCGCTCGCGGTGAACGAGGTGACCCGGGACAAGAACAAGGTGTTCCTCGTCTCCGGCGCGGCCTCCTCGGATTTGACCGGGGCCAAGTGCTCCCCCAACACGGTGCACTTCACCTATGACACCTGGGCGCTGGCCAATGGGACTGGCAAGGCCATCGTGAAGACGGGTGGGGACACCTGGTTCTTCATCACGGCCGACTACGCCTTCGGCCACGCCTTGGAGCGGGATACGGCGGCCGTGGTGACGGCCAACGGCGGCAAGGTGCTCGGAGTCGTGCGCCATCCGTTCCCCGGCAGCGATTTCTCCTCGTTCCTCCTGCAGGCGCAGGCCTCCAAGGCCAAGATCATCGGGCTGGCCAACGCGGGCGGCGATACCATCAACTCCATCAAGCAGGCGGCCGAGTTCGGCATCGTGGCGGGCGGCCAGAATCTCGCCGGCCTGCTGGTGTTCACCAACGATATTCACTCCCTGGGCCTGAAAACGGCGCAGGGCCTGATCCTCACCGAAGGGTTCTATTGGGACCTGAACGACAACACGCGTGCCTTCTCCAAGCGCTTCGCCCAACTCCAAAAAGGGGGCGCCATGCCCAGCATGGTGCAGGCCGGCGTCTATGGCGCGGTCACGCACTATCTCAAGGCCGTGACGGCGCTCAATTCCGATGCGGACGGCCGGGCCGTGGTGGCGCAAATGAAGAAGACGCCCACCGACGATCCGCTGTTCGGCAAGGGCGAGGTGCGCATCGACGGCCGCACGACGCACCCGATGTATCTGTTCCAGGTGAAGAAGCCCGAGGAATCGAAGGGCCCGTGGGACTACTACACGCTGCGGGCGACCATTCCCGCCGCCGAGGCGTTCCGGCCCCTGAAGGACGGCAATTGCCCGCTGGTGAAGGGCTAGCGGCAGGACCCCGGACGCACGGGTGACCCGAGCGTCCGGGGAGGACTCAGCGCCGGGGTGCCGCGGGCCAATCGGCCGCGGCGCCCGCCGGAGGGTGCCGCAGCGTGTTGCACGGCCGGGGATCCGCGATGTTCGAACTGCTGGGCATTCCGCCGCAGGCGCTGTTCGGTCAGTTGCTGCTCGGGCTGATCAACGGGGCCTTCTACGCCATGCTCAGCCTGGGCCTGGCGGTGATCTTCGGCATGCTCAACGTGATCAACTTCACGCACGGCGCCCAATACATGATGGGCGCGTTCGTGGCGTGGATGCTGCTCACCTTCGCGGGGCTCAACTATTGGGTCGCGCTGATCGTGGCGCCCATCGTCATCGGCGCCACGGGCATCGTGCTGGAGCGCCTGTTCCTGCGCTGGCTGTACGGTCTGGATCATCTCTACGGCCTGCTGCTCACCTTCGGGATCTCCCTCATTCTCGAGGGGATCTTCCGGTACTACTATGGATCCTCGGGCCAGCCCTATTCCATTCCGGCCCAACTGGCGGGCGGCCAGAATCTGGGGTTCATGTTTCTCCCCAACTACCGCGCCTGGGTGGTGGTCGCGTCCCTGGTGATCTGCTTCGGCACGTGGTTCGTCATCGAGCGCACCAAGCTGGGGTCCTACCTGCGGGCGGCCACGGAAAATCCCAAGCTGGTACAGGCGTTCGGCATCAACGTGCCGCGCATGATCACGCTCACCTACGGCTTCGGCGTGGGTCTGGCGGCGCTGGCGGGGGTGCTGGCCGCGCCCATCTACCAGGTGAGCCCCTTGATGGGCTCCAACATGATCATCGTGGTGTTCGCCGTGGTGGTGATCGGCGGCATGGGCTCCATCCTGGGCTCCATCGTCACCGGGTTCACGCTCGGGCTCGTGGAAGGGCTCA
>JBGPEV010000500.1:0-3058 GCA_041482995.1 bacterium
AACGGGCGCATCGAGCAGATGGTCGAGATCGAGGACCAGGCCGCCGTGATCGATTCGCTCATCCTCTGCAAATTCGTGCGCCGGGCCATTCAGGACCTCTACGGGGAGGGCGCGGCCATGCTCTCGGCCGTGACGGGTCTGCCGGTCTCGGCGGACGATCTCCGCGCCTCGGCCCGCACGCTGCACCACCTGAAGAAGCTGTTCAACCAGCGCCAAGGCTGGAGTGCCCAGGAAGACGTGCTGCCGGAGCGCTTTCTCCGCACCCCCACCGCCGGCGGCGAGCCCAGCATCGACCCTGTGACGTTCTATTCCGCGCGCTCCCACTACTACCGGCAGCGGGGCTGGGACGAAGCCGGCTGCCTGCCCACCGAGCCCGGGCTGCTGGCCAATCTCCAACTCAACCGCTAGGCCGCGTCCCGGGGGCATGCCGAGGCACGACCGCGCAGCCGCACCCCCGCCGAAACGGCCACCGGAGCGGCGCCGGGCACTTGCGCCGCGGGGGAATGACCCGCGCCGGCAGTTCCCAGGGCGCCCGCAAAGTCTGTTCTCCAAAGTACTCGGTCCGGTGGTGGCGGGCGTCCCGCGCGCCCAGCGCCGAACGCTTGCGGGAGGCGCCAGCAACTCCGCGCAGCCGGCGGGCGGGTCGCCCGCCCCACCGATCGCATCCCGGGCAAGTGAGATGACTTTGCGGGCGCCCTGCGGCAGCCCCTGGGTTTGATTGACGAAGCGGCCACTCCTGGGATAAGAGCGTCCCACGTAACGCCATCTCACCCCCCCGCAGCCGGGAGGACCCGCGGACCCGATGCAAGCGCTATGGCGCGCACAACGGGTTTCGCGCCTAAGTCCAGGGGGAACGCACGCAGCCAAAGTGACTTTGGTCACGGCATAACTGGCGGCTAACCGGTATTTTATACTGGCGGATTACTCTAGGCGGGTATGTCCATTGTCCGCCTTCCAGAAGGCTTCGCGGGGGAATCTGCGAAGCAAGCCAGCGGAATGCAGCGACGAACCCGAAAGACCGCACAATTGGGAAGAAGACCGCCACCGCGGCGTCCTTTCATTCTTCACTTGTAGGAGGAATGGTCATGCGCATTCAACGTTGGTTCCAACTCGCCCTCGTCGGCGTGCTGCTCTGCGGGTCGCTGGGCGTGGCCCAGGCGCAACCCGTCGAGATTCAGTGGTGGTATGCCAACACCGGCGTGATTGCCGACACGATCAAGAAGATCATCGAGGACTACAATGCCTCGCAGTCCAAGTACAAAGTAACGGGCACTTACAAGGGCAGCTACACGGAAACCGTCAACCAGACGATCGCGGCGTTTCGCGCCAACAAGCAGCCCGAAATCGTGCAGGTGTTCGAGGTCGGGACGCAAACCATGATGATGTCGGGAGCGACCTACCCGGTCTATCAGTTGATGGAAGAACAGGGGTTCAAGATCGACTGGTCGAGCTACGTGGCGCCGGTATTGAGCTACTACGGGGACTCCAGCGGCAATCTGCAGTCCATGCCGTTCAACTCCTCGACGCCGATCTTCTATTACAACAAGGACCACTTCGCGAAGGCGGGGCTGAAAGACCCGCCAAAGACCTGGCAAGAAGTGGACACCTACATCACGAAACTGCGCGCCTCCGGGCAGCAATGCGCCTACACCACCTCCTGGATCTCCTGGGTGCACCTGGAGAACTACTCCGCGCTCCATGGCATCCCGTTCGCCAGCGAATCCAACGGCTTCAAGAGCCTGAAGACCGTGCTTCTGTTCAATGGGCCGAAGCAGGTCGCGCACTTCGAATTGCTGAACAAGTGGTTGAAGGAAGGCAGCATGAGTTATGAGGGCCGCAGCGGAACCGCCGACGCGGCGTTCTCCACAGGCAAGTGCAGCATGGGTACGCACTCCGCGGGCAACATCGGTAACTACACGCGCCAGGCCAAGTTCGCATGGGGCGCCACGGTGATGCCGATTGACGAAGGGACGCCGCTCCGCAACAGCACCATCGGCGGCGCATCCCTGTGGGTCATGAAGGGGCACAGCAAGGAGCAATACGCGGCGGTCGCGGATTTCTTCCGCTATGTTGCCACGCCGCCAGTCCAGGTCTTCTGGCACCGCAGCACGGGATATGTGCCCATCACCCTGCCGGCTTATGAACTGGCCAAGAAGGAGGGATACTACAAGGAGGTTCCTGCCCAAGAAATCGCCATCACGTCACTGACCCGCTCTCCGACCACGGAGCTTTCGCGCGGCTTGCGCCTGGGGAACTTCGTCCAGATCCGCGACGTGATTGACGAGGAAACCGAGAACGTCTGGGCCGGCAAGAAGACCCCCAAGCAGGGCCTTGACGACGCCGTGCGCCGCGGCAACGATTTGCTGCGGCAGTTCGAGCAGATGCAGAAGTAACCACCCCCTGGCAGTCCAGCGCCCCGCCCGACCCAGTCGGGCGGGGCGCCTTTTCGGCGGGAGCCATGATCAAGCGCGTCATATTCCGGGACCGGGTATTGCCCTACCTGCTTCTGCTCCCACAGCTATTTGTCATTTTCATCTTCTTTTACGGTCCGGCAACCCAGGCGGTGCTCAATTCCTTCCTGTTGACCAATCCGTTCGGGTTGAAGACGCAGTTCGTCTGGATGGAGAACTTCACCCGCCTGATCACCACGCCAGAGTATCTGAATTCCTTCATCACCACGGCGATATTCAGCCTCGGTGTCATGCTCGTCTCGCTGGCTGTCGGGCTGCTGTTTGCCACGGCGGCGAACCGGGTGAAGCACTTTTCGGGCACCTACAAGTCCTTCCTGATTTTCCCGTACGCCGTGGCGCCCGTGCTTTCCGGCGTGCTCTGGCTGTTCATTTTCCACCCGACCTTTGGCGTCGCCTCCTTCCTGATCCGCGGGGTGGGAATTTCGTGGAATCCGATGCTGGATGGCAACCAGGCCATGATACTCGTGGTGCTGGCGGCCTCCTGGAAACAGATCAGCTACAATTTTGTCTTCTTCCTGGCGGGGCTGCAGGCGATCCCGCTGGGGGTGCTGGAGGCCGCCTCGGTGGACGGGGCCAATGCGTTGCGG
>JBGPEV010000501.1:0-3057 GCA_041482995.1 bacterium
CCCTAAGGAAGGTTCATGGATCAGCGCATGTTCTTGGCGGTTGGCCTCTCGATGGCGGTCATCCTGGGATTCTACCTGCTCGTTCCCATGGTGCAGCCGCCGCCTCCGCAACCGGCAACGGTGAACCAAGGGCGTCCCGCGGAGGTGGCAACGGCCACGCCCGCCTCGGAGTCGCCGCAGGCCCCCGGGCCCGCACCCCAGGCGGCGCCGGTGGCCCCGAGCCGCGTGATCCAGGTGAACGCCCCCGACTACACCGCCGCCGTGGATACGCGGGGCGGCCGGCTGATCAGCATGGAGCTGAAAGACTACAAGCTCGAGAAGAACTCGCTCGATTGGGGCGACCTGATCCCGCTCCTGCGCGAATGGCTGCACAAGGCGTCGGTCAATCCCGACATCCCGGTGCAGATGGTCAAGAAGGCCCCCAACAGCACGGTCCCGTTCACGGTGGAATTCGTGGGGGATGAGCCCCTCACCAAGGCGTTCCAGGCGGTGGTGTACAGCAGCGAGGAATCGCAACTGGACGTCAAGCCGGGTGCCCTGCGCCCGGCGACGCTGACGCTGACCGGCCAGGGGCCCGGCGGCCTCACGGTGCGCAAACAGATCACCTTCCACCCCGACAGCTTCATCGTCGATTACGAAGTGCAGGTGATCAACTACGGCAATGCACCCCGGCCGGTGCACGTGCTCAACGATTTCGGCCTGGGGCCCAACACCAACCACGCCCGCGTTACCCGGGGCCACTATGGGCCCATGTACCGGGCGGGCGGCAAGATTCACAAGGCTGACACCGACGACATCAAGCAGGCCCTGCGCGTGGCGGAGCCCCAATGGCTGGCGATGTCGGACACGTACTTCATCACCGCCGTGGCGCCGCAAACGCCCGTCGAGAGCGGGGTCTACACGCTGCTTGCAGGCGCCATGGAGGGCAAGTATCCCGTGGCCGGCTACGGGATGGAATTGCCCGCGGTGAACCTGGAACCCCAGAAGATGATCGGCAGCAAATTCAAGCTCTACCTGGGGCCGAAGAGCACCAACGAGATGCTGAAGTTCGGCAACCGGCTGGAGGAATCGCTGGACTTGACGCTGGACTTCATCGCCAGCCCGATGCTCGCCATGTTGCGCTGGTTCTTCTCCTTCACGCACAACTACGGCGCCGCCATCGTCATGCTCACGATCGTCGTGCGGGTGCTGCTGTTTCCGCTCACGTACAAAGGCATGGTCTCGATGAAGCGCATGCAGAAGCTGCAGCCCAAGATGGTGGCGCTGCGGGAACGGATGAAGGGCGACAAGGAGAAGTTGAACCGCGAGATGATGGAGATGTACCGCCGCCACAAGGTCAATCCGCTGAGCGGCTGTCTGCCCATCGTGTTCCAGATTCCCATCTTTTTCGCGCTCTACAGCGCGCTGCTGGGGGCGATCGAACAGCGGCACTCGCCGTTTGCGCTCTGGATCGCCGATTTGTCGGCCATGGACGGCCTCTACGTGTTGCCGCTGCTGATGGGCGGCTCCATGTTCTTCCAGCAGCGGCTCACGCCGACGTCGCTCGATCCCATGCAGGCCAAGATCATGCTGTGGATGCCGGTGATCTTTACGTTCTTCATGCTGAACTTCCCGGCCGGGCTCACGCTGTACTGGTTCACCAGCAACCTGCTGTCGATCGCCCAACAGTTGATCATCAACCGGGTGAAGATTCCCGATTTCGCCGACTAGGGGCGGCGGGGGGCGCTATTCCTCGCCGGCGCCTTCACCCACGTACACCTTGTAGCCCTCTTCCTGCAGTCCGCGCAGGTGGGGATTGCGCTTGCGCTCCGCCTCGCGGCACTGTGGGCACGTGCACGTGGTGAAATGGGTTTTCTGGTACTTCTTGAATTTGAGCCGCGTGAGATCCGCGCCGTCGTCCTGCATGTCGCGCAAGAACTTCTCCACTTGCTTCATGGCCAATTCCAGCACGGCCTGCTTGCGGGGATCTTTGCGGAACAGCATGCGTACCCGGAATGGGGGGTGAGGGCCAGCCGGGCGATGGCGCCGCCGGCACCGCCGTGACCTGCGTCATGGCGCCGCACGGCACTCCGCCGCAGTCTGAAGGCTGGCGCGGCAACGGTACTGAGGAATTAAAGCATGCCGTCACGAGATTGCCCAGGGATGGCACGGCAAGCGGACGCAACGGTGGATAGCGAGCGATGATCGTCATTTCGGGCCCGGAGGTTGCCGGACACTTGGAGGCGGGGCTGCAGGCCGAATCCGCCCGGCTCCGGGCGGCGGGCTGCGTGCCCACGCTCGCCGTGATCCAGGTGGGGGACAATCCGGCTTCGACCACCTACGTGCGCACCAAGTTGAACACCGCCGAGCGACTCTCCATCGCCACCCGCTGCGTGAAGCTCCCTGTCACCGCCCGCCAGGCGGACGTGGAGGCCGCGGTGGACTCTCTCAACGCGGACGCCACCGTGCATGGGGTGCTCTGCCAGTTGCCCCTGCCCAAGGGATTGGACAGCGGCGGGGTGGCGCTGCGCATCGATCCCCGCAAGGACGTGGACGGCTTGACGCCCGTGAGCGCCGGGTTGCTGGCGCTGGGCATGCCGCGCTTCGTGCCCTGCACCCCGGCGGGGGTGTTGGAATTGCTCACCCACTATCGCATCGAGGTGGCGGGCAAGACGGCCGTGATCGTGGGCAGGAGCAACATCGTCGGACGGCCGCTGTCGATCCTCCTGTCCTCCAAGGGCTGGGACGCGACGGTGGTGCTCTGCCACTCTCACACGGCGAATCTCGCCGCGGTCACGCGCCAGGCGGACATCCTGGTGGCGGCGCTCGGCCGGCCGGAGTTCGTCACCGCGGACATGGTGCAGGAGGGGGCCGTCGTGATTGACGTGGGCATGAACCGCGTGCAAGACGCCGGGCGTCCCAAGGGCTACCGCCTCTGCGGCGACGTGGACTACGCCGCGGTGGCGCCGCGCTGCCGCGCCATCACGCCCGTTCCCGGCGGGGTGGGCCCGATGACGGTGACCATGCTGATGAAGAACACGCTCCGCGCCGCGCGGCAGCTGCAGCAGGCCCAGCGCC
>JBGPEV010000502.1:0-3027 GCA_041482995.1 bacterium
GCAGAAGAATGAATTCATCGGCCTGGAACCGTCCGATCTGCACGGGGCGGGAAGCATGGTTTTCCCCAAGCCGAAGTGGTGATGGCCGTTCGGCGGTGATTTGAGCCAGGGGGCGGCATGGGCCTGATGGATGCGGCGATCGGCGGCCTGATGTTGGGGGGCATGTACGCGCTGATCGCCCTGGGCTTCAACCTGCAATACGGTGTCGCGCGCATCTTGAACCTCGCCTATGGCGAGTTCTTCATGACCGCGTGCTTCGCCGCCTTCTGGATGGTCACGCTCTGGCGCATCAACCCGCTGCTGGGACTCCTGCTCAGCGTGCCGGTCACCTTCGGCGCCAATTGGCTGATCTACCGCTTGCTGATGACTCCCCTGGTGCGGCGCGCCCGCTCCCGCGCCCATCTGGAGGCGGAGACCATCCTGTCCACGTTCGGGCTGCTGTTCGTCATCAAGGGCGGCGTGATCGGCGCCTTCACGGGCAACATCCGCGGCTATGGGTTCCTGGCCTGGCCGGTCACGGTGTTCGGCTTCACCTTTGCCGCCAACCGGCTGTTGGCCTTTGGGGTGGCGATGGCGGTGGGCCTGGGCGTGTACCTCCTGCTGCGCTACACCCGCACCGGCACGGCGCTGCGGGCCCTTGCCGACGATCCCACGGCGGCCGGGCTGGTCGCCATCGACGTGGAGCGGCTTTCCGCCCTGGCCTTTGCCGCCGGGGGTGCCTTGGTGGCCGTGGCGGGTACGTTGGTCAGCACGTTCCTCTCCTTCGATCCCACCATCGGCGTCACTTTCACCATGAAGGCGCTGGTGGTCGTGATCATGGGCGGCGTGGGCAACCTGCTGGGCGGCTTGGCGGCGGGATTCCTGCTCGGCCTGGCCGAGGCGCTCTGCTCCTACCTGGTGGATCCGGGTCTCACCTTGGCGGTCGCCTTCGCCTTGTTCCTGGCCGTGTTGCTGGTCCGGCCGCGCGGCCTGTTCGGGCCGGCATGACGGGCGCCCTGCGCACCGCGCTGACCGGCTTGGGCGTGGCGGGGGCCGTGGCCGGGCTGGCCCTGCTGCCCATGGCGCTATCGAACTACGGCATCTCGCTCCTCATCAGCATCCTGTCCTATTGGGTGCTCACCACCGCCTGGACCATGTTCTCCGGGCCGACCCGTTATGTGTCCCTGGCGACCAGCGCCTTCTTCGGCGTGGGCGCCTATCTGGTGGCTTGGCTGGTCAAGGGCATGCCGCTGCAGGCCATCTTCGCGCTGGCCGCCGTGGCGGGACTGGCCCTGGCGCTGCTGGTGGGGCTTTCCACCCTGCGGGTCTCCGGCATGTACTTCGTGATCTTCACCTTCGGGCTGTCGGAACTGATCCGGGAGTTGGCCACTTGGTGGGAGATCAACCAAACCAAGACGCTGGGGCGTTACGTGTTCGTCGACTTCAGCGGCACGCTGCTCTACGAGCACTTGCTCGCATTGGCCGTGTTGGCGGTCGCGGTGGGCTGGGCCGTACAGCGCAGCCGGCTGGGCCTCGCGCTGCGTGTGATCGGGGACGACGAGGACGTGGCGCGCCAGGTGGGCATCAACGTCGCCGCGGTCAAGGTGGCGGTATTCGCCCTCTCCGCCGTGTTCATGACCGTCACCGGCGCGGTCATGGCGCCGCGCTACTCCTACATCAACCCCAACATCGTCTTCAATCCGGTCGTCAGCTTCCAGGTGGTGATCATGGCGCTGCTGGGCGGTGTGCACCGGCAATGGGGGCCGATCCTGGGCGTCGTCCCGGTCATCCTGCTCTCCGAGTTCCTGTCGCTGAGATTCCCTTACTACTATACGATCCTCCTCGGCCTCACCTTCCTGGCCATCGTGTACTTCGTGCCCCAGGGCTTGGCGGGCCTGCTGGAGCGGGCCTGGGCCATGTGGCGCGTCCGGACGGCCGGCGCGGCCGGGAGCAGGGTCACGCCATGACCCCGCTGCTGCGCGTGCAAGGGGTGAGCAAAGCCTTTGGCGGGCTGGTGGCCGTGCGGGACGTCTCTTTCACCTTGGCCGCGGGCGAGGTGCTGGGGCTGATCGGCCCCAACGGTTCGGGCAAGACCACGCTGCTCAACCTGGTCGCCGGGGCGTTGGCCGCGGATGACGGGACGATCCGCCTCGTGGAGGAGGACGTGTCCCGCCTGCCCAACCACCGGCGCGTGCGGAGGCGCATCAATCGCACGTTCCAATTGGTGCGCATGCTGCCCAGCCTCACCGTGCGGGAGAACGTATTGGCGGGGGCGCTGTTCGGCGCCGATCCCGAGCCGCGCCGCCGCGCCGGGGCACGCGTCGATGCGTTGCTGGCCGAGCTGGGGCTGGCCGCCCAGGCGCACGCGTTGCCGGAGCAAATCACCTATATCGACCAGAAGCGCGTGGAACTGGCGCGCGCCCTGGCGACCGGGCCGCGCGTGCTGCTGCTGGACGAGTGGCTCTCCGGCCTGAACGACAGCGAGCTGGTGCAAGGCATGGCCCTCGTGCGCGGACTGGCCGGACGCAACCTGGGGATCGTGCTGGTGGAGCACGTGATGACGGCGGTGCGCGCCCTCTGCGGCCGCGTGCTGGTGATGAACGTGGGCGAGTGCATCGCCGAAGGCCCGCCCGACGCCGTGCTGCGCGATCCGGAAGTGGTGCGTGCCTATTTGGGGAGCGCTCGTGCTTGAGCTGTCGGACATCGCCCTCGCCTACGGCAAGCACCTCGCCCTGAGCGGGGTCTCCCTGCACGCGTCGCCCGGGGAGACGGTCGCCATTCTCGGCGCGAATGGCGCAGGCAAGACCAGCCTGCTCCGGGTGGTGGCGGGGCTGGTGCGTCCGCGGACCGGCACCGTGCGCTTCGCTGGGCGAGACCTGTCCGCGCTGCCCGGGCACCGCATTGTGGAGGCCGGCATCTCCCTGGTGCCGGAGGGGCGCAAGCTGTTCGCCACGCTCTCCGTGGCGGAGAATCTCAAGCTGGGAGGGTATCCCCGCCGCGCCCACGGCCGGGAGGCGGCCACCCTGCGGCGGGTGTTCGATCTCTTCC
>JBGPEV010000503.1:0-3014 GCA_041482995.1 bacterium
GCGGCGGAGACGTTCGCGGCAACCGGGCTTCCCCCTTGCGGCGTGACGGTGAATGTCGTAGCGGTGACGGTGGAGGGCTGCACAGCTTCGCTGAACGTGACCGCAATGTTGGCGCCGATGGCGATGCTTCCCGCACCGTTCGCGGGGTCGACCGTTGCCACCGTCGGTCGCGTGAGGTCGGTCTGCGTTCCGCCGCCTCCGCCTTCTCCACCTCCCCCTCCTCCCGGCGCAGGCCCGGACTTGTGCTTGGACTTCGAACCTCCGCCGCATCCGGCAAACAGCAACCCCAATGCGGTGGCAAACGCCAAGGCCGCGATCAACCTCCGCCCGCCCCCCCCACCTACCAAGCGCATATGGGTATCCTGCTGGTGCAAATATTCCTACGTTCCCCGTTGTCCAAAATATAACGTATCTCTTCTTGGAGTACCAGCGTTTTCGAAGGGGATTCTAGGGTGGATAGAAAGTGATTTCGGATCAGAAACGTATGGAGATCGCGGGCGGACCAAAAGCGACAGGAAAGATCAGGTCGGATTAGGCTAGATCCGCCCCTCCTCCACGGCATGGCAGGCCACCAGCGGGCCGCCGCCCAGCTCGAGCAGTTCCGGGCGCTCCACGCGGCACCGGTCGTTGGCGTGCGGGCAGCGCGGGTGAAAGCTGCAGCCGGAGGGCGGACTGATCGGGCTGGGAATCTCGCCCTGCACCGGCGTGCGGGGCCGGCCGGAAAGGGAGAGGTCCGGCACGCTGTCCAGCAGCATGCGCGTATAAGGATGGCGCTGGCGCTCGAAGACATGGTCGCGGGTGCCCACCTCGCACAGGCGGCCCAGGTAGAGCACGCCCACCCGCGTGGACACGTGGGAAACCACCGCCAGATTGTGGGAGATAAACAGGTAGGTGAGCCCGAAGTCCTGCTGCAACTGCACCATCAAATTGAGAATCTGCGCCTGCACGGAGACGTCCAGCGCGGAGGTGGGCTCGTCGCACACCATGAATTCCGGATTGCCGGAGAGGGCGCGGGCGATGCAGATGCGCTGGCGCTGGCCGCCGGAGAACTCATGGGGAAACTTGTCCCCGTCCTTCTCCGACAGGCCCACGTGCCGCAACAGCTCCCCCACCTTGGCCTGCCGCTCCCCCCGGGAAAGGGCGCTGCCGTTGTTGGAATAAAGCAGCGGTTCGGCCACCAGGTTCTTGACCCGCCAGCGGGGATTGAGGGAGGCGTAGGGGTCCTGAAAGATCATCTGCATGCGCCGCCGCAGCGCCAACGTGGCGTCGCGGCCCAACCGGGTGAGGTCCTGGCCGTCGAAGGTGATGCTGCCCGCGGTGGGCCACTCCAGGCCCACGATCAGGCGGCCGATGGTGGATTTGCCCGAGCCCGATTCCCCCACCAGCGAGAAGGTCTCCCCCTTGTCGATGGTGAACGTGACGCCGTCCACGGCGTGCACGACGACGTGCCCCGTGCGGTTGAGCGTGCGGGCGAGCCAACTGCCCGAGACGTCAAAGTGGCAGGCCAGGCCCTCCACGCGGATCAGCGGGGGCGTCATTGCGGGCGCGCCCCCATGCCGGCGGCCGGGAACAAATGGCAGGCCGCCTCGTGCTCCGCGCCCACCGGCTGCAAGTGGGGCAAGTCGCGGTCACACGGGGCGAAGCGCTGGGGACAGCGCGGGTGAAAGGCGCAACCGTCCGGCACGGCGTCCAGGCGCGGCATGGTGCCGACGATCTGGGCCAAGGGCCCTGCGGTGGCGCCCATGCGGGGAATGGCCGCCATCAGTCCCTGCGTGTAAGGGTGCTTGGGGTGCTGGGCCACTTCGCGCACCGGGCCGATCTCCACCAAGCGCCCGGCGTACATCACGCACACGCGGTGCGCCGTCTCCGCGATCACGCCCATGTCGTGGGTCACCAGGATCACCGCCGTGCCGTGCTCCCGGCAGAGCCGCTTGAGCAGGGTGATGATCTGCGCCTGCATGGAGACGTCCAGGGCCGTGGTGGGCTCGTCGGCGATGATCAACTTGGGGTTGGCGCACAGGGCCAGGGCAATCACCACCCGCTGGCGCATGCCGCCCGAGAATTGATGGGGATAGTGCTGGAACCGCTCCCGTGCCGAGGGAATGCCCACCTCCGCCAGCAGCGCCAGCGACCGCTCCCGGGCCTGCGCCCGGTTCAGGGGCAGATGGGTCAGGATCGTTTCCATCAGCATGTCGCCGATGGTGTAGAGCGGATTGAGCGAGGTGAGCGGGTCCTGGAAGATCGCCCCGATTTGCGCCCCGCGAATGCGCCGCATCGCCGCCGCATCCAGCCGCGCCAGGTCCTGGCCCTGGAAGAAGATCGACCCGGCCGCGATGCGCAGGGGCGGTTCCAACAGGCCGATGATGGAATTGCCCGTCATGGACTTGCCCGCGCCCGATTCGCCCACCATGCCCAGGATTTCCCCCGCCTGCACGTCGAAACTCACGTCATGCAGGGCCACCAGGGTGCCGCGCCGGCTGGGAATCTCCACGCGCAGCCCACGCACGGAGAGCAGCGGCTCAGCGGCCTGCGCGGGGGCGTCCGGGGTCTGGGCGATGGGGATCTGCATGGCTTCCTCGGAGCGGCGGGTCGGGCATTCCGTGGCGCTGCCAGCGCGTATCAAACACCAATTCGGTACCGGCAACAAGGCGCTGACGGCCCTCAGCGCAACCGCACTCTCGAGACGACTTCAGAAGCAGCGGGTAGCCGCGGGCCTCCGTGCCCGCCCGAACATCCAGAAGCAGCGGGTAGCGGCGGGCCTCCGTGCCCGCCCGGACATCCAGAAGCAGCGGGTAGCCGCGGGCCTCCTTGCCCGCCGAGACATGCGCAGGCGGGCCGGGAGGCCCGCCGCTACCCAGCAGGTGTTGGCGGCATTTGCGGGAATGCGGTTGCCCTGGGCACGCCCTGAAACCCCGAGTAAGGCTGGAACCACTCGTCCGGCGGAGCCTCGGGGGTTTGAGTGGGTGAGAGTTTGTATGGGGGCGGGAATCCACTTTGCTGACAGTTTGCCGAAC
>JBGPEV010000504.1:0-3006 GCA_041482995.1 bacterium
AAGCGTTTTGGAATGAGCACGGCCTGCAATGCGGCTTCTGCACGCCGGGCATGATCATGACCGCCGTCGATCTGCTGAAGCGCAATCCCAAGCCCAGCGAGGCGGAGATCCGCCGCGGACTGGAGGGCAACCTGTGCCGCTGCACGGGCTACCAGCACATCGTCAACGCCGTGCAGTCCGCCGCCAAGAAAATGTAGGCGCGGGGCCATTCTCAGAAAAATCAACTGCTGAAACACGAAGACCACGAAGACCACAAAGGAAATACAGATAGGGATGAAGAAGCATTTGAAATAATTGCTGTTGTTCGTGGTCTTTGTGGTCTTTGTGTTTCAGGCGGTTTGCGAATTGCCGAATCGAACACCGAGGAGGAAGGTCATGGCCGTCACACCGAACAAGATGATTGGCGCGCGCATCAAGCGCAAGGAAGACCCCCGCTTCATCACCGGCACCGGAAAATACACCGACGACGTGAAGCTGCACGGCATGCTGCACGTGGTGCTGGTGCGCAGCGACCGCGGCCATGCCCGCATCAAGAATGTCGACCTGTCCAAGGCCAAGGGCATGCCCGGCGTGGTGGCCGTGTACAGCGGCGCGGACCTGGCGGGCAAGCTCGGCGGCGTGCCTTGCGGCGTACGCAACGCGGAAGGCAATCACTATTCCGCCGGCGTGAAGCTCAACGTCGCGGACTTTCCGGTGCTGGCCGTCAAGAAGGTGAACTTCGTCGGCCAGAACGTGGCCTGCGTGGTCGCCACCGATCCCTACCTGGCCCAGGACGCCGCCGACGCGATCCAAGTCGACTACCAGGATCTGCCCGCGGTCGTGGATCCCGAGAAGGCCGTGGAAAAGGGCAGCCCGATCATCCACGAGGAATTCGGCAGCAACATCGCCTTTCACATTCCCGGCGGACCCACGCCGGAAGCCATCAAGCTGACCGAGGAGCTTTTCAAGTCCGCGGATCACAAGGCGTCGTTCCGGTTCGACAACCAGCGGCTCGTGCCCATGGCCATGGAGCCGCGCGCCGTGGTGGCCGACTTCGATCCCGGCCGCGAGACCTTGACCATCTGGACGTCCTCGCAGATTCCCCACTTGGCCCGCACGTTGATCAGCATGCTGCTGGCCACGCCGGAGAATCTGGTGCGCGTGATTGCCCCGGATGTGGGCGGAGGCTTCGGTTCGAAGCTCAATCTGTATCCCGAGGAACTCCTCGTGCCCTACTTGGCCAAGACGCTGGGCAAGCCGGTGAAATGGACGGAGAAGCGGCGCGAGGGCTTCAGCAGCACCATCCACGGCCGCGGGCAAGTCCAGCGGATCGACATCGCCTTCAGCAAGGACGGCACTTGGCTGGCCGCGAAAGCCAAGTTCTTCAATGACTTGGGCGCCCACATGCAGTTGCTGACGCCGTCCATCGGCGGGTTCACGGTGGCCATGATCACAGGCTGCTACAAACCCAAGGCCTTCAGCTTCGAGCAGTACGGCGTGTTCACCAACAAGGTGGCCACGGACGCCTACCGGGGCGCCGGCCGGCCCGAGGCGACCATGATCGCCGAGAAGGTGATGGACACCATCGCCGCCACCTTGAAGATGGACCCAGCGGAAGTGCGGCGTAAGAATTTCCTCACCCAATTCCCGGCCGCCACGCCGCCCGGGCTGGTGTACGACAGCGGCGACTATTCCAAGGCGCTGGATAAGGCCCTGGAAATCAGCAACTACAAGCAACTGCGGGAAGAGCAGAAGACGGCGCGGGCGCAGGGACGGCTCGTGGGCATCGGCCTGAGCACCTACGTGGAACTGTGCGGTGTCGGGCCCTCGTGGCTGGCGCCCCCGGGCGTGGGTTTCTGGGACGTGTCCACGGTGAAGGTGGAACCGACCGGCATGGTGAGCGTGCTGACGGGCATTTCGCCCCACGGCCAGGGGGAGGAGACGACCTTCGCCCAAATCACCGCCGATGAACTGGGCGTGCCCATGGAGAACGTGCGCGTGCTCCATTCCGATACGGCCACCACCCCCTACGGCAACGGCACGTATGGCAGCCGCGGCATGGCCGTGGGTGGCGGGGCGCTGTCCATGTCCCTGAAAAAAGTGAAGGACAAGGCCAAGCGCTATGCGGCCTACATGCTTGATGCGAAACCAGAAAATATCGACTACGTGGGCGGTGAACTGATGGTCAAGAGCGACCCGAAGCGCAAGGTCACGATCGGCCAAGTGGCCGGGATGGCCTACGACTTCTCCTGGAAGGGGCCGGGCACCACGCCCACCGACCTGGAGCCGGGGCTGGAGGAAACCAGCCGCTTCGAGCCCTCCAACCTGACGTTCCCCTTTGGTACCCACATCTGCCATCTGGAAATCGACCCTGAGACCGGCGTGGTGGAGATCAAGCGCTTCGTCGCGGTGGACGACTGCGGAACGATCATCAATCCCCTGATCGTCGACGGACAGGTGCATGGCGGCATCGTGCAGGGCATGGCCCAGGTGCTGTTCGAGGGCGTGGTCTATGACGAGAACGGCCAACTGCTGACGGGCGAGCTGATGGAGTACGCCGTGCCCAAGGCCGCCATGGTGGGGCGCTTCGAGACCTACCACACGGTGACGCCCACGCCGGTCAACCAGTTGGGCGCCAAGGGGATCGGCGAGGCGGGCACCATCGGCGCCACCGCGGCGATCTTCGGCGCCGTGATGGACGCCCTGGCCCCGCTGGGTATCACCCATGTGGATATGCCCCTGAAGCCCGACAAGCTGTGGAAGGTGATCCAACAGCACCGCAAGGCCAACTAACCGCCGTCTGACTGACTTGAGGAGAGCGACATGTTTGCAGCAGCGTTCGAGTATCATGCGCCCGCTTCCGTCCAGGAGGCGGTGACGTTGTTGGGCAAGTATGGGGACGACGGGAAGATCATCACGGGCGGCATGAGCCTCATTCCGCTCATGAAATTTCGCTTGGCACAGCCCAAGCACCTGATCGACCTGAGAAAAATTTCCGACCTGAAGGGCATCAAGGAGCAGGGCGGC
>JBGPEV010000505.1:0-3000 GCA_041482995.1 bacterium
AACAGAACTGCAAACTGCCTCAACACAAAGGACACAAAGACCACGAAGGAACACAAAGAACAGCAAATTCTTCACGCTGACTCGTGGAGCGATTTGAGCCAATAGAGTGTTCTGGTGCGCTCGTTCAGCCCGCTCAGTACTGCTGCCATGAGGAGTAAAATTCCCTTTGTGGTCTTCGTGGTCGGCGCCTGCCCTCGAGCGCAGCGAAGGGTGTTTCAGCGGTTTTGCTAGGTGCTCTTAGGCTCCCCCTGGGCCAAGCCATGATCGAAACCTCCACCCAGGCTGTGCAGCAAATCCCGGTGGGGCAGATCGCGCCCAACCCGCGCCAGCCGCGCCGTGCGTTCGCCCCCGAGCAGATTCGCGCGCTTGCCCAGTCCATCGGCAGCCAGGGGGTGGTGCAGCCGATCGTCGTGCGGCCGCACCCGGCGCAGTCCGGACGCTTCGAGCTGGTGGCGGGGGAGCGGCGCCTGCGGGCGATTCGCCTGCTGGGCTGGGCGGCGGCCCCCGCCCTCGTGCGCGACATCCCCGACGACGCGTTGCTGGAAGCGGCCCTGGTGGAGAACATCCAGCGCGAGCCGCTCTCGCCCATCGAGGAAGCGACCGCCTACCGGGAATTGCTGGACGATCACGGCTACACGCAGGAGACGCTCTCCCACCGCGTCGGCAAGGACCGCTCCACCATCGCCAACATGGTGCGCCTGCTGGCGCTGCCCGAGACCGTGCAGCACGATCTGGAGGCCGGCCGCCTCACCATCGGCCATGCCCGCGCCCTCCTGGCCATCGCGGACGTCGCCCGCCTGCGCCAGGTGCACCGGCTGATCCTGGGCAAGGGCCTCTCCGTCCGTGAGACTGAGGCGCTGGTAGCCCGCGAGCGCGACCATGCGACGGCCAAGGGCGGCGTTTCCCGTGCCTCTGCTGGCCGCGACGGCGGGGTGCTCGACCCCAAGTGGCAAACCGTGCAAGACCGCCTGGAGCGCAAACTGGGCACCAAGGTGTCCCTGGACCTGAACGCCGACAAAGCGAGCGGCCGCCTTGGCATCGACTTCTACGACCTGGACGACTTCAACAGGATTTACGATCTGCTGAAGGGAAGGTAGAATAACGGCAACAGCAAACCACCAAGACACCAAGACACAAAGAACTGCGCTGTTTGAAAGAACTCTTGGTGCCTTGGTGTCTTGGTGGTTCAACAGTTTGTTGTGAGGAGCGCGAGATGGCCAAGGACTTCAAGCAAGCCAAGACGACCAGCATCATCGGCGAGCACACGGAATTGGAGGGCGACCTGGTGGTCGAGGGCGGGATTCGCTTCGACGGTAAGATCAGGGGCGACATCCAGTGCAAGTCCGTGGTGTACCTGGGGGACTCGGCGGACGTGAAGGGCAACATCACGGCGGAGGCGCTCATCTCCAGCGGCCGGGTGGAGGGCAACGTGATCGCCCGCCAGCACATCCAAGTGGCGCTGCCCGGCAGCATCAAGGGCGACATCCAGACCAGCGAGCTGATCCTGGAAAAGGGCGTCTACTTCCACGGCTCCTGCAAGATGACCGAGCCCCACAAGCCGTAACGGCAACGGCCTGGAACCGCAGATTCCGCAGATTGACGCAGATTTCTTTTCGACCAGGCCCGCCTTTGCGAACCGGATGCGGGGCGGCCAGCGTCTGATCTTATGGCGAGTCATCTGTAGGCGCCCCCAGCGTCCCCGACACCCGCCCCATTCCCAAAGCCGTTCTCCACAGTTCGCACCATGCCCTATATGGGGCCGGAGAATGAAAAATATTGACAAACATAAAATTTATGTTACTTTGAGAATATCGGTCGGTCTCTTTTCTAACCTTCATCCCAACCGTGCCCTCATGAACCCATCCTTGGCGGAGCCGCGCTTCCAAGACACACAAACGTCTATCATCAATCCACAGGTGGCTGTTGAGAAACCCCCCAAACTGAACGCGCTCAAACACGGCCTGCGCAGCGCGGCCATCCTGCTGCCGGACGACGACGGGCGGGAGTTTGAGCGCCTGCGCCGGGACTTGTTCCTCACCTACCGGCCCCGCACCGGGGATGAGGCGGCGTGTGTGGAGGCCATGGCTGGGCATCATTGGCGCATCGCCCGTTGCCGGCGCTGGCAGGCGGTCTACGATGCGCAGACCGATGCGCTGCTTACCGGAGATCCCCACGGCCTGGCGGGGCACGTCTGCGAGTCCGACCCGCGCCGCTGGATGCACGAGTCAATGGACTGTACCCTCCAAGAGAGCCGCCTGGACCGCCTGATGTGCCGCACGCGGGACAAGCTGCTGCTGTTGCAGAAGCTGCGGCGCAGCAACCAGATTGCGGGTGCGGTCGACCCGGAGCCGGATTGGCTGGCGCCGGAAAATCCGATGCACGGCGAGGCCGGAACGGGGGGTCACCCCGCCATCGGTCAGAACCGCCCTCCTGCGGCCGGGTCCCGTACAAAGCCTCCCCTTCCCGAGAGCTGCTCATCGGATGGAGAAATCCCAATTTCTGACGAACGGACCGAGACGCCGCCGGCCCGGCTTCACACGGCTTTGGCGGCGGACACGGATGTCCCTCTGGCTGACGGGCCGGAGAGGCCGCGACACGAGTCAGTGGGCGTCTCGCACGGCCATGCCGCCAGCCACGCCGCAGCCGCGGCCCTGCGCCCGCACCGGTCCGCGGAGCGGGAGCCTCGCCGCGCCGCCGTGCCGGTCGTCGGGCCGCAGCGCCCGGCAGCGGCAGGTTCATTTGCGCTGCCGGCCGCCCCAGGGGGCCTTTTTTCATCTGCGCAATCTGCGTAATCTGCGGTTCCAAGGCAGTTCACCCATCGCCACAGAGCCATGCATCTCGTCGTCGGCACCAGCGGGCACATCGACCACGGCAAGACCACGCTGGTCAAGGCCCTGACGGGCATTGACGCGGACCGGCTCGCCGACGAGAAGGCGCGTGGCATCACCATCGACATCGGCTTCGCGCACTACCGGGACGAGGCGGGCAACGAGATCGCCT
>JBGPEV010000506.1:0-2996 GCA_041482995.1 bacterium
AGGCCAAGAGCGATGACGTTGCACTTGCCCTGGGAAGGCGCCCGGGCCGCACTGGCCGCACCCCGGCGCCCGTGGTATCTTAGTGGAAGCAGCAGCGCTTCACAACGGAAAGGCGCGCGGAAGTTGCCCCACGCCCCGGCCCGCCGCCCACTCACCTGGGCCGTGCCCGCCGCCGCAATGGCGTTGAATGTGACCACCGGCTGTGCCTGGAATCGCCACGGCGCCCGCCCTACCGCCCGCGACCCCGCGACCCCCCAGCCACGCCGCAAGAGCCAGAAGAGGCAGATGTGAGAACGCAGATCGACAGCGCCCTGCGGACGATGAAGCAGCGGTTCGACAGCTTCATCATCGGCCAGGAAGGCGTGAAGGAAGCGATGCTGCTGGCGATGATCGCCCGCGAGCACATCTACCTGCAAGGGGAGCCGGGCTGCGCCAAGACCCTGCTGGCCGAGGTGGCCGGGCACACGGCCAATCTGCGGTTCCACTTCTCCCAGTTGCACCGCGACACGCGCTTGACCGAACTGGTGGGCGATACCCTGCTGCTGCGGGAGCCCATTCCCGGCAGGGACAGCGAGGTGATTCGCCAAGTGCTGCGCCCCGGCGGCGTGCTGACCGCGGAAGTGGTGCTGCTGGACGACATCTCGCGCGCACCGGGCGAGGCGCTCAACGTGCTGCTGCGCATCCTGAACGAGCGCAAGTACCAGGACCTCCACATTCCGCTGATGACGGCGATCGCCACGAGCAATCCCGCCGGGACCGAGTATTACAACGAGCCGCTCGATCCGGCGAACCTGGACCGCTTCACACTGCAGCTCAAGATCACCGGCGCGGTCGGCCAGCAGAATTGGGGCGAGGCGCGCCAGATCATGGACCGTTACGAGGGCCTGCCGCCCGAGCTTTCCGGCGAAGGGGCGGTCTCGGCCGAACTGCTGGCGCAGGCCTTTGAGGGCCACCGCCGCGTGGCGATTCCGCTGCTCGTCATGGAGGCCTACCGCAAGTTTCTCAATGGGTTGATCAACAAGTACGGTTGCACGCCCAAGAACTCGCTGCTGACCGACCGCACCATGCTGGTCAAGGTGCCGCGCATGATCAAGGCGATGGCCTACCTGCACGGCCGCGACCGGGCCACCCTGGACGATCTGCGCGTGCTGAAGCACATTCTCACCTTCCGCGTGCCGGAGAACATCTACGAGAACCTGGAGGAATTGCTCAATCAGGCGATCCAGGAGGCACAGGAAGACCAGGAACTGATGGAGCAGGAGAGCCAGGAACAGCAGGGCGCCCAGGGCGAGGAGCAGTCCGGCGAGGAAGGCGACGATTCCCAGGAGCAGGACAGCGGCGGCGACCAGGACCTGGTCGATCAGTTGATGGACGCGCTTCAGGCCAATGGCGACGAGGCCGAGAAGCGCAAGTCCATGCAGCAGCAGGCGGCCAGCCCTGAAGACGGCCCGGGCCAGTTGCAGCGCAACGCGCCGCAGCAGGTGGAAAACCTGGACGTGCTGCTGGACAAGATCCGCGGCCGGCTGGAGCGCAACCAGGCCGATTCGGAGGCGCACCCCGGCGGATCGCCCCGCACCTACCGGCGCATGAAATCCTTCGAGGAGTTCATGGACACGGACCCGGGCGAGACCGCCATCTGGATGCATCGGATCAATCCCAACCTGCCGCGAGCCTACCATCGCAAGAAGAAGAACATCGGCGGCAAGGTGGTGATCATCCGCGACGTGAGCCAGTCCATGGAGGGGCGCTACGCCCGCTGGACGTCGTCCGTGGTGACCCGCATGGTGGACATGGTGCGCAAGAAGCGCATGCGCATCGGCTATATCGAATTCAACCACGTCTCCCGCAAGTACCAGCACGATGGGCGGTTCTTCACGCGGGACTACGACAAGATCGTGGACAAGGCGGCCAACGTCTCCTGCTCGGGCGTGACCAACTATCAGTACCCTCTGCGCGACGCACTATCGGAACTGAAGCGGGGCGGCGGGGCCAACAAGCACATTCTCTTCCTCACCGACGGCGAGCCCACCCAGGGCGATTGGCTGGTGCGCGAGGAGCGCAAGCAAGCCAAGACCCAGGGGGTCTCGATCCACACGCTCTTTATCGGCACGACCGAGTGTCCGGAAATCCTGGACATCCTCTCCGGGGAAACGGATGGCAGCCAATTCCTGGCCACGCCGGACGACCGGGGCGGCTTGTATATCGCGGAGCGGCCGCCACGGACGTCCTCCAGCGCGGGCAACCGGGGCACCCTGCCCATGGATGCCCCGGGCGGACCCCATCCGGGGGTATCCCGGCGCTCCAGCCCGTGGAAGGATTGACCTGACCGGGCCGCCGGGCTATTGAGGCCCGTCGGCATCCGTCCCGCCCCACCGCCACCCCATCCCAGGAGATTCGGGTTTGGATAACACGAATGGTGCACAGGAAATCGCCCGGCGGTTTCAAGGTTTGCGCCGGGAGATGGACCGCTACGTAATCGGCCACGATGTCGTGAAGCAGGGCCTGATCCTGGGCATGCTGGCCCGCGAACACATCTACATCGAGGGCCCCCCGGGCATGGCCAAGACCATGCTGGCCGAACTGGTGGCGGCCGCGTCCAACCTGAACTTCTACCTCTATCAGTTTCACCGCGACACGCGCTTGGCGGAACTGGTGGGCGACATCGTGATTCAGCGCGAGCAGAGCGGCGAAACCGGCGAGTTGATCGTGCAGTCCATTCGCAAGGGCGGGGTGCTCACGGCGGAAATCTGCGTGCTGGACGACATTTCCCGGGCTCCGGGCGAGGCGCTCAACGTGCTGCTGCGCATCCTCAACGAGCGCCAGTTTCAGCGGGAGAAGATCCCCCTGCTGACCGCCATCGCCACCAGCAACCCTACGGTGGACGACTATTACAACGAGCCGCTCGACCCGGCGAACCTGGACCGCTTCACGATCCAGCTCCGCTCCCACAGCCTGATCCAGGGCAACCAGTGGGATTCCGTCAAGCAGTTGATGGA
>JBGPEV010000507.1:0-2949 GCA_041482995.1 bacterium
CGCCTGGCCGATGGCAAGCGCATCGAAGCGGTGCTGATGCCCAACGCCACCCACTACACCCTCTGCATCTCCACGCAGGTGGGCTGCGCCATGGGCTGCGACTTCTGCATGACCGCGAAAATGGGCCTGGAGCGCAACCTGACCGCCGGGGAGATCGTGCAGCAGGTGGTGGAATGCGCGCGGGAAATCGAAGACCAGAAGATTCTGCGCAACGTGGTGTTCATGGGCATGGGCGAGCCGTTCCACAACTACGACAACCTGGTGACCGCGCTGGAAATTCTCAGCGAGGATTTCGGATTCGGGCTCTCCTGGCGGCGCATGACGGTGAGCACGTCGGGGCTGGTCCCGGCGATCCGGCGCTTCGGCCGGGAGAAGGTGCGGGCCAATCTGGCCATCTCGCTCAACGGCACAACCGACGAGGTGCGCAACCGGCTCATGCCCATCAACCGCCGCTGGAACATCGCAGCGCTGCTGGAGGCGTGCCGGGAGTTCCCGCAGGACAGCCGCTACCGGCTCACGTTCGAGTACGTGCTGATCCGCGGCGTGACCGACAGCCTCGTGGACGCCCGGCGGCTGGTGAAGCTGCTGCACGGCATGAAGTGCAAGGTGAACCTGATCCCCTACAACGCCGGGCCGGAAAGCGCCTACCAGTCGCCGTCCCCGGAACACGTGCGGGAATTCCAGGAGGTGCTGCTCAACCGCGGCGTGCTGGCCACCGTGCGCATCTCCAAGGCGCAGGACATCGCCGGGGCGTGCGGGCAATTGATCACCGAACTGCGCCGCCGCCCGCAGCGAGTCGCGGCGGCGGGGTAGTCCGAGGCTTTCGCCCTTCTAACAAAACCGCTACCTGCCTTGAACCACGGCGAGCACAACGCACACAACGAAAACCAGGTTTGAAGCCCCGTTTCGCGTCGAACCGCATCTATCTAAACGCCGTCGTGTTCGTTGTGTCGTTGTGGTTCAGTGGTTTTGCTAGACGCGCTCTTAAGGGGGAAAAGGAACCATCATGGCCAAACTGACCGGCGGCTGCCTGTGCGGCGACGTGCGCTATTCCGTCGCCACCGCGCCCGACCATGCCGTCTTCTGCCATTGCGGCATGTGCCGCAAATCGAGCGGCGCGCCCTACACCGGCTGGCTGGTGGTGGCGGCCGAGGCGGTGAAGTGGCTGACGGCCGAGCCGCAAGCATACAAGTCCTCCGTGAACGCGGCGCGGTGCCACTGCCGCCGCTGCGGCTCCCAGATTTCCTGGCAGTCCAGCAAGCGGCCGGAATTCATCGCCCTCACCCTGGGCAGCCTGGACAAACCGGACGCCGTGAAGCCCGAGAAGCACATCTTCTGGGCCGACCGGGTGCCGGGACTGGAGTTGGCCGACGGACTGCCCCGCCAGTAGGGCAACGGCACCTCATCCGGCGGCATGGCGGCATCGGAGAGGGACAGGGCCTACCTGAAGCGAGACCTTCTCAGATCTTCGATCATGGGCCGGGGAGGTTGAGGCCACGCCGAGTCGGGGCCGGCAGTCCCACAGGTAGGGGCGCGCGGCTGCGCGCCCGCCGTCGAACCCCCAGTTTTGAAAAGATCTCGAATGCGCGGTGGCTGGGAGGCGCGCCCGGTGAGCGTTGCAGTCGAGCACGGTGACACCGCGTCCCCTCCTTCTCGGTCGTCCTACAAATAAATATTGACTTTCGTATAGAATCTGCTAGCCTGTAGGTGTCGGGCTTCACCCCGTTCCTTCGCCATTCCGGAGATAGCGATGAACTCAACAGCAGATGCCGAAGATCGCCCCAGAGAGCGACAAGTGTCTACCCCATCTGACAATCCATCGTCTGCGTGGAATGCCCTCAAGCACGGGCTTCGCAGCGCGGCGGTTCTGCTGCCGGACGACGACGGGCAGGAGTTTCAGCACCTGCGCCGCGACTTGTTCGAAACCTACCGGCCCCGCACGGGGGACGAGGCGGCGTGCGTGGAGGCCATGGCCGCGCATCATTCGCGCGTGGCGCGCTGCCGCCGTTGGCAAGCCGTCTACGATGCCCAGACCGATGCGCTGCTCACCGGCGACCCCAACCGGTTGGCGGGGCATATCTGCGAGACCGACTCACATGTCTGGATCCACAAGTCCATGGACTGCGTGCTGCCGGAGAGCCGCCTGGACCGCCTGCTGTGCCGCTCGCGGGACAAGCTGCTGCTACTGCAGAAGCTGCGGCGCAACCACCTGATTGCGGGCGCGATGGAGCCGGCGCCGATCTTCTGGCCCGACGAGTCACTCCCGTCGGGAGGCGTAAGCTCCCCACTGGGTGAGGCCCGTGCACAATTCGGAGATCCGCAATGCGAAAGCGGTGGCCCAGGTCCGAGATCGAGGGATTTCCAGACTGTAGGAGCGGATCGCGATCCGCCCCAACATGAGGTCGGCACGTACGCCAACGCCCCGGTGGGTGAGGGCGTGGGAAAAAACGGCCCAAGCCCCTCAGCGGATGGGGAAATAAAAAAATACGACGAACGGACGGCGACCCCGGCCTCCCCCTCGATTCCGAAGGGGTTCGGGGGAGTTACGTCCCCCTCCCTTGCGAGGGGGACGGGCCGCGTCAGCGGCCAGGAGGAGTCTCGCGCGGCCGAGGGTGCCGCCTGGGCGTGGCCGCACAGGGGCGATGCAGGCTTGAGTTCGATACCGCCCGCTTCTGTTCAACTCGGTGAAACGGAGCCGCCGCCGCGCGGGTTACCTTGACGCGGCTCCCGCGCGTCCTTTATGCTGATTTCAAAGTCCTTTTTTCTCCCCTTTCCCCTTTCCCACCCCAAGCGCGCATGGCCACCTCGGACCTGGAACCTTCGGCGCGAGTGGACCGCCTGCTGGCCGAGTTGCGCACGGCGCTGACGGAAATGCAGGAAGACCCGGCCAACCCCATTCCCGCCTACAATAGTGGCGTGATTTACGGCCAATTGGGGGACTATGCAGCG
>JBGPEV010000508.1:0-2944 GCA_041482995.1 bacterium
CTCCGGCGCGATCCAGATGGCGGGCAGACCGAAGGCGGGCTCGATCGTGTCCATGCCGCTGATTTCTTCTTCCACGTCGCCGGTCTTCATGGCCAGCAGATGGTCGGTCACCACCTCGCCCCGGCCCACTTCCACGCCGTTGATGATGATGGAGTATCCACCGGGCGGCAGCTCCAGGTTGTCCTTGATGTGGATGGGCGGAACGATGAAGCCCATGTCCATGGCGATCTGGCGGCGGATGGACTTGATGCGCTCCAGCAGTTCGCCGTCCTGCTCCGCATCCACCAGGGGAATCAGGCCATAGCCCAGTTCGAAGCCGAGCCGGTCGATGGGCAACAGGGATTCGATGTCCTCCGGCGCGGCCTCGGCCTCCTTGCGGGCGGAGACGGCTTCGGCCTCGGCGGTTTCGATCACGCCGCGCTTGCGGTTCTGCTCCATCAACCAGCCCAACCCGCCCAGGATCAGCGAGACGGTGATCAGGGGGAAGTGGGGCATGCCGGGAATCAGGGCGATGCCCAGCAGCACCGCGGCGGTCACCATCAGCGCCCGGTGGTTCCCCAGCAACTGCTTCTTCAGGTTCTCGCTCAGCGCCTCGTCCACCGAGGCCTTGGTCACCGCGATACCGGCCGCGACGGAAACCACCAGGGCGGGCATCTGGGCGACGAGGCCGTCACCGACCGTCAGCACGGTGTAGGTGTTGAGCGCGGACTTGATGTCCATGCCGAACTGAAACACCCCAATCACGAGGCCGCCCACGATGTTCACCGCCGTGATCACCAGGCCCGCAATGGCGTCGCCACGGACGAATTTGCTGGCCCCGTCCATGGCGCCGTAGAAGTCGGCCTCCTGCTGGATGCGGGCGCGGCGGCGCTTGGCCTCCTTGTCGTCGATGATGCCGGCGTTCAGATCGGCGTCGATGGCCATCTGCTTGCCCGGCATGGCGTCCAAGGTGAAGCGGGCCGCCACCTCGGCGATCCGGCCCGCGCCCTTGGTGATCACCACGAAGTTGATCAGGACCAGGATCAGGAAGATGATCAACCCGACGATGAAGTTCCCGCCCACGACGAACCCGCCGAAGGACTGGATCACCGTACCCGCCGCGCCCAGCCCCTGGTTCCCGTTGCCCAGGATCAGCCGGGTGGACGCGACGTTCAGCGACAGCCGGAACAACGTCGCAATCAACAGCACCGTGGGAAACGCCGAAAAATCCAGGGGATGGGTGGTGAACAGCGAGACGAACAGGATCAGGATCGAAATCGCGATGCTGAGGGAGAGCAGCAGGTCCAGCGCCAGGGGCGCCACCGGCAGGATCAGCACCATGATGATGCTGACGACACCGATCGCCAGGAAGATGTCCGTGTTGCGGGAAACCCGCGTCATCAACGGAACGGCTGTCGCTTGGCTTGCCATGTCGCTTACACCCTCAGAGCCCCCACCGGGGGCATGCGCAGATTCCGTTCAGTCTACGTCAATTCCACTGGCGCGGGAATCGCGCTCATTTGCGTTTCCGGGCTTGCCCGCGGCGCACGGTCAAGTGCCGCCCCGCGCCGTTTTTCGCGGCGGCGGCGCGGCGCGGCGGTGTCGGCTGGCGAGTGCGCTCAATGGCACCATTGGCGGCCGGTGCATCGACCGTCACCATGCCCGCTTCTGAAGTCGGAAGCGGGACATGCTCTCCGTGGTCCCGGGTGACCTGTAGATACCCTTCGATGGCTTCCCGCGCCATCAGCTTCAGGTGTCTTTTGTCGTTCCCCATCGTGGCGCAACCCGGCAAGTCCGGGAAATAGGCGCAGTAGTAGCGCTTGCCCCGCTTGTCCCGACCGGGTTCGATCACCATTGCGTACGTCAGGCGTTTCATTCCCACTCCCATCCTGTGGATTCTACTTGAGCCCCGCTTGCGTCAGGATCGAATGCAGGGTCCCCGCGCGAAGATCTTCTCCCTGTTGCCAAGGCAGCGTGACCGTTCCTCGTTTCACCGGATGCCGGTAGTGCCTGTGGCTCCCCTTTCCGCGCCCGGAAACCCGATACCAACCCTCCGCAAGCAGTATTCGCTCCACCTCTTTTGGCTTCATGCTGCCGGCTCCGCAATCACGCGTTGCCGGCCCGCCTACGATGCCGTCGCGATCTTCCCTTTCAGGCGGTAGACGAAGGCCAGGATTTCGGCGACCGCCCGGAAGAACTGCTCGGGAATCTGCTGTCCGATCTCCACCTGCGCGTACAACTCCCGCGCCACGGTCTGGTTTTCCACCAGCGGCACCTTGTTCTCCAAGGCGATGGCCTTGATGCGCTCGGCCACGAAATCCGCGCCCTTGGCCACGACGCGGGGCGAGGTCATCACCTCCCGGTCGTACATCAGCGCCACGGCGTAGTGGGTGGGGTTGGTCACCACCACGTCGGCCTTGGGCACGTTCTGCATCATGCGGGCGCGGGACATTTCCCGTTGCACCTGCCGCACCCGCGCGCGCAACTGGGGATCGCCCTCGGTCTGCTTCAGCTCCTCGCGCATCTCCTGTTTGGTCATCTTGATGCGCTGCTCAAAGGACCAACGCTGGAACAGGTAGTCCAGCACCGCCAGGATCACCATGGCGATGGTCACCCGCAGCAGCAGCGTGCCCAACAGGTTGAAATTGAACGCCAGGATGCCGCCGATGGAGATCTAGCTGATGGAAACCACGCTGCCGATGTCCTGCTGCAGGGTCACGTAGGTGACGTAACCGATGATCCCCATCTTGAAGAGGCTCTTCAGCAATTCCGCCAGGCCCGTGGTGGAAAAGATGCGCTGCAGGCCCGTGAGCGGGTTCATCCGCTCCGGCTTGAACGAGAGCGGGTTGAAGATCAGGCCGACCTGAAAGACCGACGAGAACAACCCCACCGCCATCAGCACGGCAAACAGGGCGCCGACCAGCGGGGCGAGGGGCAGCAGGTAGGCCATGAACAGCCGGAATAC
>JBGPEV010000509.1:0-2937 GCA_041482995.1 bacterium
GTCCTTCGCTGCGGGCGAAATCGACGAAGGTGAACGGTTGGCCTGTCTTGGGGTCCTTCATCCAATCATCCGAGGCGCCCGGATTGCCGCGCAGGCTCAGCCGCGCCCGCAGCGTCTCGCCCTTGCGGGGATCGTGAATGAAGAGCGGGAACGCGCGGCTGTTGACCGCCCGCCGGCTCTGCAACTGGGAAAGGTCGTCCGCCACGCCGTGCTCCGGCTGGCAAGTCGTATAGACGTTGACCAACGCCGCACCCGAGTAGGCATTCGCCTCCCGGATGGCCTGAAAGAAATGGGACATGTAGGCCGTGGACGTTTGGGCGACATAGACGTTGGGATGCATCATCGCGATGTTCGACAACTCCTTGCGGTGCTCCGTCTTACCCTTGATGACGTGCCCATAAGGCGACATCTTGGCGGATTGGGCCGTGAAGGTGGACGTGCTGGCCTGGCCGCCGGTGTTGGAATACACCTGCGTATCCAGTACGAGCACCTTGACGTCCATGCCGGAGGCGAGGAGACGGCTGAGGGACTGAAAGCCGATATCGTACATGGCGCCGTCGCCGCCGAAGACCCACAGGCGCTTGCCCTTCCAGCCTATCTGGTCCCAGCGCGTGCGGATGCCCATCGCCACCGCAGGGGCGTTCTCAAAGAGCGAGTTGGTCCAGGTCACCCGGAACGGATTGTAGGGATAAGTGGACCCATAGACGGTGTTGCAGCCGGTGGCGGCCACGATTCCGATATCTTCGCGGGCATAGGCCTCGCCGGTGGTCGCCAGCAGCATGCGGATGGCGGAGGCCTCTCCACAGCCCGCGCACGAACCCGCCCCGCCCACGTAGAGCAGCGTCCGGTCCTCCTTCAGCATGGCGTCCACGGGCAATTGCTTGGCGAGGAAGCGCCCGGGGGTTTCCGGGATGCGCCGCATGTGCGCCGCGCGCGCCCGGAAGGCCGTCAGCATCCCATCGTCCTTGGGCTGCATCTTCAGGGCTTGATGGCTTCCACACACCTCGACACATTCGCCACACCCCTTGCACTTGGCGGGATCCACGTAGATCGCAAAAACACCGCCCCGCTCGCCCTTCTTCTCGAGCAACCCGTGGAACTTGGTCGTTTCCACCCATTGCTTGTAGAAGTCGTCGCGCTCGGCGTGGGGACCGATCGCCCGGGCGTGCTCCGCCATCGTGTCCGGGTCCGCCACCTTTCCGAGAATGGCGGTGTCCGGACAGGCCGTGACGCACTCCATGCACGCCACGCAGTTCTCCGCGATGAAGTGCGGCAACTCCGGCGCCACGTGGGAGAAATCCCGGAACGCTCCGGTGCCCGGCGGGATCAGCGACCGGGCCACCCCCACATCCGCGGGCAGCGATTGATCCATCCCGGTTCCATAGGCGCCGATCACGCGTTCATTGAACTCGGACACATAGCTGTCCACGTCGATCTCGAACTCCGTGAACGCCCAGTGGGGACCGTGGGACTCGAGCGGCTCGCCGGTTTCCTTCATCAGCGGTCCTTCGCCCCGGCTGGAGGGCCGGCGTGAGGTGACGTGTGAGACCACGATCCGGTCGGAATTGTCGAAATGATTCATGGCGCGGCAGTCTCAAGGCAGCGGGTTTGGCACTTCGCCGTCCCCGGGGTTGGCTAGGATAGTTTCTTGACCAGATAGTCGACGCACTCGTTCAATGTATTGAGCTTCGGGTAGTCGGCTTCCGGAATTTCCACGCCCAGCTTCTCGTGCAGGCGAATGAAGAAATTCAACGCGTCCATGGAGTCGATATCCAATTGAACGCGCAAGGCCGTGTCCGGCTGCAATGCCGCCGGCTCCATCTCGGGCGCGACCCGCCGCAGCGCCTCAACCACCGCGCCCCGCACGGCATCCCTGGTCATGGCGCTTCCGCTCATAATGCCTCCGGTGCCTGAAGACGGCGGTCGATCGCCGCCAGGAACAGTCCGCCGCGATGCCCGTCGCTGGCGCGGTGATCGCCGGCTAGGCTGGTGTGAATCGTCCTGCGGGGCGATACGCGCCCGAACCCGACCAGCGCCACCTGGGGCGGGAAGATGATACCGAACACCTGATCCACGCCCTGTTCGCCCAGATTCGTGATCGTGAGCGTCGGATCGGATATTTCCGAACTGCGCAACGAATAGGCCCGCGCCCGGTTGACCAGATCGCGCATTTCCCGCATCAGGTCCCCCAGCGGCTTCTGGTCCGCGTTCCGCAGGGCGGGCGCCACCAAGCCGCCTCCGCGCAGGGAGATCGCCACGCCCGGGTGCACCGCCGCGCTGGGTTCAAAGCGGTCACCCCGCCAGAACCCGTTCACTTCCGGCACGTCGTGCACGGCGCTGGCGACCGCCTTGATCAGCAACACCGAGTAGATCAGCCGATCCACGATGCCGCGCCCTTGGTTCGCTTGCTCAAGCCACGACAGCGCCCGCGTCAGATCGATCTCCAGCCCCAGGTAGTAGTGGGGGATTTCCCGCTTGGAGCGCGTCATGGCCGCCGCAATGGCGCGGCGCATGGCCTGGGCGCGGCCGGCGCCGGCGAGCGGTGCGGTGGGGGCGGCCGCCGCGGCCGGTTGGACGGGCGCGCGCTCAATGTCCGCTTGCGTGATGGCCCCGTCCGGACCGGTGCCCTGCACGTGCGCCAAGTCCACTCCCCGTTCCCGCGCCGTGCGGCGGGCCAAGGGCGAGATGCGCAGCCGCTCTCCGGCAGCCGCGGGCGCTGCGCCGTTGGGAGGGCCGCCGGGACGGGACGCGGCGGCCAGCTCAATGTCGGTATGGGTGATCGCTCCCCCCGGGCCGGTGCCTTTCACGTCGGCCAGGTCGATGCCCAGATCCCGTGCCATGCGCCGGGCCAGGGGCAAGACGCGAAGATGCTCGCCGGTGGCCGCCAGCGCCGGAAAGGGGGCGGGTGGGTGGCCCGGATGGAGCGGCAGTGGCGCA
>JBGPEV010000510.1:0-2934 GCA_041482995.1 bacterium
ATCGACGGACTCCAGCTCCTTGTCCGAGGCCCAGCGCAGGGTATCGTCCTGCTTGCCCGCGAAGGCCGGCAGGGCCGCGCCCAGACAGAGCGCGGCGACGAGCATCCAATGGGCGATGCGTGCTGTGTTCATCGAACTCTCCCCAAGCCGGTGGGACGGGATCGGAAGGGTGGCCACCCGCCCGCCAGAGGGGGCTAGGCCGGACCTGCGCTGCCGGCTGCGGCGCGATAGGTGGTCTGCTTGGGTGTAGACTTAGCGGCGCCGCGCCGCGCCTGTCAAGGGACTCCGCGCCATGGTTGCGGATCAGTTTCCCAGGCTCTGACAATTCGACAATGGCTTGGTTTGCCTGAACGCCGGAGTCTGGAGAACATCAGACCCCTCGCAACTGCGCTCGGGGTGACACCAACTTTGTCATTCCGAGCGCAGTTGCGAGGAATCTGCTGTTCGACCGGAAAGTGACCCACTACCGTCCGGACGGCACCCTGGGGACCCAGCGAGCGGGTATGCCTGCGCGCACGGGTCGCGCTAGGATGAGTGCGTCAGCCGTCCCCTTTTTAGCGAGACCACCCTGCCATGACCGCCGACCGCATCCGTTCCATCCGCTGGGTGCTCTGGGTGGTGCTGGCGCTCAACTGGGCCGTGGCCGCCGCCAAGCTGGGGGTGGGCTGGCACATTGAGTCCCTCTCCATGGTGGCCGACGGGTTCCATTCGATCCTGGACGGCTCGTCCAACGTGATTGGCCTGGTGGGGATCTACTTTGCCGCCCAGCCCCCGGACGAGGACCATCCCTACGGACACCACAAGTTCGAGGCCATGGCCGCGCTGGCCATCGGCGTGCTGCTCTCGCTCACGGCGCTGGAGGTCGTGCGGGCGGGGATCGACCGCTTCCGCGCGCCCATCCTGCCGCGCACCGGCGCCGTCAGCATCGGCGTGATGCTGGTAACCATGGCCGTCAACTGGGGGGTGAGCCGCTACGAGTTCGCTCAGGGCCGCCGGCTCAACAGCGACCTGCTGCTCGTCGATGCCCAGCACACCTTCTCCGACCTGTTCGTCTCCGGCTCCGTGCTGGTGGGGCTGGGGGCGGCCTGGCTGCGGATCGCCTGGATGGACGTGGCGGTGTCCTTCCTCATCGCGGGGTTCATCATCCGCATCAGCTACCTCGTGCTGAAGCAGGTGGCCTCCACGCTCACCGATACGGCCTATGTGACCGCCGACGACGTGTTGGCCGTGGTGCGGCAGGTGCCCGCCGTGCGCCTCTGCAAGTCCGTGCGCACGCGCGGCCTGCCCCCCTTCCTGTTCATCGACCTGGAGATCGAGGTGGACGCCCAACTCACGCTGGTGCAGGCCCACCAGATCGCCCATCAGGTGGTGGACCGCTGCAAGGCCGAATTGCTTGCCACCGACGTGGTGGTGCACGTGGAGCCCGCGAGCTAGGCGCGGCGGTTCCCGCATCGCTGCTGGGCTCACTGGGGGTCCAATGGTTCCGCCGGTGCAGGACTGCTCAGCGCGAGTTTGATGAACTGTCCCTGCCGCTTCACGCCAGTCTTCCCGTAGACGGCCTTCGTCTGGGTGCGCACGGTTTCCCTGCCCACCCGCAGCCGCTCCGCGATTTGCCCGGCGTTGTCGCCATCGACCAGGGCCATCGCGACGCGCGCCTCCGCGGCGGTGAGGCCGAACAGCGTGCGGAACATGCCCTCCAACCCCGGCGGCGCCGCGCGGCGGGATAGAAACACCACGGCGCGGATGCGGCCCTGGGGCAGCGCCCCCTGCAGGCGCCCCTCCCCGAGGGGAGACACCGCCACGATCACCGGCGGCTCGCGCCCTGCGCGGCGCAGCAGCAGGGACCCGCCGGCCACTTCGCCCTGGCCCCAAGCCGTGGACAGGGAACTCGCGATGAGCCGCTGCAACTGCGCATCCTCCGCCGCATCCTGGGCGCGCAGCCCCTGGGCGCTCACTTGCAGGCCCAGCAAGGCGCCGGCGAGTCCCTCAGCCGCCGGGTTCAGATAAGCGGGGCGTCCCCGTTCGTCCAGCAGGATCACGCCCACGTCCATGCGCGCGAGCGTATCCAGCACGGCGGTGCGCACGCCTCGCAACGTGCCCAGCGTCCGTCCGATGGCGATAGCGCGCTTATAGTGCGGCGCCAGCAGGCCGATGATCCGTAGCGCCCCGGGCGGGAACGGGCCGTGGCCCTTGCCCACCTGGAACTCCACCAGGCCCGCCGCCCGGGCCGTGCGCAGCACGACGGCCCCGGCATGGTAGTGGATGTCCTGGGGCTGCAGCCAGTCGTTGTAATACTCCGTGCGCACCAACTCGGCGTCGGACAGCAGGTCCTGGGTCGCATAGCAGCGCTCGCCCGAGTCCTTCATCATCCTGACGTAGGGACTGACGAAGAAGAAATGCTCGTTGTAGGACTTCCAATAGGACGGATCGCGGCCGACGGAATCGACGAAGCTCAACTCCTGGCCGTCGAAGTCCTGAAAGGCCAGGACGCTGGACGGCGCATCTACCAGCGCGGCGGCCTGTTTCAGCACGTCTGGCCAGATCCCAGGGTCCAGCGCCGCATCGTAGATGCGCCCAACCAGCGCCAACAGTTCCATCTCCTGCGACATAGGCACCAACCCCCAGAAGGGTCTCCACCGCGCCACGAATCGTTGCGCGTCATAGCGTCTCGATTTCGGCTCCCATTTCACCCTGTGGGGTGATGCTGAATAGATTGTATCGCATTACGTTAATGACAGCGCGACAAGTAGGTCACCGGACGGCGCAGATGGCTGCGGTCTAACCGGATTGCTTCAGGGGTGTCATGGGGACGCATCGATCGGTCGTCGGACGGGCGGGACTTGTGTGGCGCAGGGTCCTGCTTGCCACCGTGCTGGGTGCGCTGACACTTTCCTCCTGCAGCAGCGGGGGTGGCGGAGGCGGGGGGAGCGGCAG
>JBGPEV010000511.1:0-2928 GCA_041482995.1 bacterium
CAGCATGCGGCGCGCGGCCTCGTGACGGCCGGCGGCGGCCAGGGCCATCATCCAGTGGGGCAGGGTGAACGCCGAGCGGTGGTCGCCGATCCGGGGTTCCGCCAGGTCCGCCAGTTCCACCCAGCGCTCCCCGACGGCCACGCCTTGGCGTGCGAGGCGGAAGAGCATGGAGGCGGCGTTCTGGACGTCGATGTACAGGTCGGGCTGCTGCCGGGTGAGGGGAGACGCCAGATTGCGGAAGCGGTGGTCGTACAGCTCAAGCACCTCGGCGAACTCCCGCCGCTCCATGTGGAACAGTGCCCAGTGCCACCACAGGTGATGGGCCACGTTGTTGGCCTCGCCCCAGTGCCCCTCCAGGCCCTTGAGCCATGCGATGCCCTCGCCGTGCCGGCCCTGCATTTCCAGCACGTGGGCGACCGCATGGGTGGCCCAGAGGTCCGCGGGATCGATCGCCACGGCCTTGCGGCCGTCGGCCTCGGCCGAGTAGTCCCCCGTTTCCTCGTACGCGAAACATCGGCAGGCCAGAAGGGTGCCGTACCCAGGCAATTCCGGGCTCCATTTGGGAGCGATGCGGTCCACCGAAGCCCGCATTTCCTGCGGACGCCCCAGCCAGAAGGCGTTGAAGTGCGCCAGCCGGAAAGCCAGCAAGTCGTGGGGATGCCGCGCCAGGATGCGCTCCCAGGTGGCGAGGGTGCGATCCAGATCGCCTGCGATCCACGCCTCCAGGGCTTCCCCGTGGGCCTGCTCGCGGGTAGTGGCCGCTGCGGAAAACCGGCGTGCCTTGCCTGCCGCGTCGGCCGCCCGGGGCACCAGCGCTTCCTTGAACCCAAGCATGCCGAAGTAGCCCTGCAGGCAGTGGGCGAAGCCAAATTCCGGATCGGCAATGAACACCTGCTTCAGGTGTTGTGGCGTATCGAGGCGATACTTGAGGAACCCCGCCAGGGTGCGATTGAGAGCCGCCGCCGCATCCGGCGACGCCGTGGAGATCGCGAGGCCATGGTTGTCGCTCAGCATTTCCCCTCCCGCCGAATACCGCATTGGGTCGTCGCCGGGCGCGGAGACGCGCCCGCGAACAAGGTGGCTAGGCCAGCAACACGGTGCGCCGCCAGTCCGCCCGGTCGGCGATCTCCTTGAGCAATTGGCTGCGCGCCGCGTCGAAGGCCAGGCTCGCCTGTTTCTGCTCGCCATGGCGCCGCCAGGCCACCGCGTTGTCGTCCTGCTCCTTCTGCCCCACCACGAACAGGTTCGGCACCTTGTCCGTCTGGGCGCTGCGCACCTTCTTGCCCAGGGACTCGTGGGAATCGTCCACCTCCACGCGCACCAGGTCGTTGTGCAACACCTTGCCCAGCTTCTGGGCATACTCGATGAACGTCGGCGCCACCGGGACGATCCGCACTTGCACGGGCGCGAGCCACGTGGGGAACACGCCGCCGTAGTGCTCGATCAGGAACGCGATGAAGCGCTCGTGGGTGCCGAGTGGCGCGCGGTGGATGCAGTGCGGCGTGCGGCGCTGGTTGTCCTTGTCCACGTAGGTCAGGCCGAACCGCTCCGGCACGATCACGTCCAACTGATTGGTGGAAGCGGTTTCCTCCCGCCCGATCACATTGCGGATTTGCACGTCGATCTTGGGGCCGTAGAACGCCGCTTCGCCCCGGATCGCCTCGAAGGGCACCCCCACCTCCCGCATCGCCTCGGTGACGATCTGCTCCGCCTTGGACCAAGACTCGGGCAGCGCCACGTACTTCTCCTTGTTGGAGAGGTCCGGCAGCGACAAACGCATCCAGTAGTCCGAAATGCCGAACAGATCGTAATAGAACATGTGCAGCCGCATCACATCCATGAACTCCTGCTTGCTCTGCTCCTCGGCGCAGTAGATATGGGCGTCGTTCATCCCCATGCAGCGCACGCGCAGCAGCCCGGACAACTCGCCGGATTGTTCGTAGCGGTAGCAAGTGCCGTACTCGGCCAGGCGCAGGGGCAGGTCCCGGTAGCTGCGGGGTTCTGCTTTGTAGATCATGTGATGGTGCGGGCAATTCATGGGCTTGAGGTAAAACGTTTCCCCATCCGCCTCCATGGCCGGGAACATGCCCTTGGCGTAGTAGGGCAGATGGCCGGAGGTCACATAGAGCCCTTCCTTGGTGATGTGCGGCGTGGACACCCGCTGATAGCCCCAGCGGAACTCCGTTTCCTTGGCCAGCTTCTCCAATTCTTCGCGGATCGCGGCGCCTTTGGGCAGCCAGAGGGGCAGGCCCTTGCCCACGTCCTCGGAGATCACAAAGAGGCTCATCTGTTGGCCCAGCTTGCGGTGATCCCGCTCCTTGGCCAATTCGCGCCGCGCAAGGAAGTCCGCTAGTTCGGCCTTGGTCTGGAAGGCAAGGCCGTAGACGCGCTGCATCATCTTGTTCTTCTCGCTGCCCCGCCAGTAGGCCCCGGCCAGGGAATCGAGCTTGAAGGCATCCGCGGGCAATTCGCCCGTTGAGGGGACGTGTGGCCCTTCGCACAAGTCCCAGAAGTCCCCGCTGCGGTAGATGCTCAGGGACTCACCCTGGGCCTTCAGTTCCTCCGCTTGCTCCAGCTTGTAGGTGGCGTCGGCCTTCTTCAATTGCTCGAACACCTGCTCCGTGGGCAGGTCCTGCCGCTCGAACGGCACCTTCTTGTTGATGATGCGCCGCATGCGCTTTTCCAGATCCGGCAGGTCCTCCGGGGTGAGCGGCGGAGTCAGGTCAAAGTCGTAGTAGAAGCCGTTCTCGATGGGCGGGCCGAATCCGAGCTTGGCGTTGGGGCGGATCTCCAGCACGGCCTGGGCCAGCACATGGGCCAGGGAGTGCCGGATGCGGTAGAGGGGCGATTCCGGGTTGTGCGCGTCAGATTTCATAGGAGGTCCACCGTCCTTCACGGGATGCCGTCGCGGGTTTGTCGATCGATGAG
>JBGPEV010000512.1:0-2925 GCA_041482995.1 bacterium
CCCGGCGTTTCCGATCAGGTCGAAACCAAGGAGTTGCTCGCCCGGAACACGCAGTCCATCGGCTACACCCTGGTGCCCGTCGCCCTCGCCGACGATGAACTGGACGACTACTACTACGGGTTTTCCAACGAGATCCTCTGGCCCCTCTGCCACAGCCTGCCGTCGCTTTGCAATTACGAGCCGCGCTACTGGGCGGCCTACCGCGACGTGAACCGCAAGTTCGCCACGGCCATCGCGGAGACGGTGAAGCCCGACGACTATATTTGGGTGCACGACTATCACCTGATGCACGTGGGCCGGGTGCTGCGGCAACTGGGTATCAACACGCCCGTCGGGTTCTTTCTGCACATTCCCTTCCCTTCGCCGGACATCTTCCAGCGCTTGCCCTGGCGGGTGCAGGTGTTGGAGGGCCTGCTGGAGTATGACCTGATCGGGTTCCAGACCGAGCTGCACAAGCGCAACTTCCTCAATTGCGTGCGGGCCATGATGCGCGACGTGGAGATCGACGGCCGGGGCCAGGTGAGCACGGTGCGGTTTGACCACCGTGAAGTGCGGGTGGGGAATTTCCCCATCGGCATCGATTACGAGTCCTTCGCCAGCCAGGCGGAATCCCAGGAAGTGTCCGAAATGGTAACCGGCCTACGCAGCGCCATGCGCAGCCGCTGCTTCATCCTGGGGGTCGACCGGCTGGACTACACCAAGGGCATCCCCTACAAGCTCGAGGCGATGCGGAACGCCCTGCAGCGCTACCCGGAGCTGCACGGCAACGTCACGTTCATTCAGGTGGTGGTGCCCAGCCGGCGGGAGATTCCCAGCTACGACAACCTGAAGCACGACATCGAGCGCAAGGTGGGCGAGATCAACGGCGAATTCGCCGAGCCGGGCTGGGTGCCGATCCAATACACTTATCGCAGCCTGCGCCGGGTCGAGTTGCTGGCCTATTACCGCGCGGCCCAAATCATGCTGGTGACCCCGCTGGAAGACGGCATGAACCTGGTGGCCAAGGAATATGTCGCCTGCAGCGTGGACGGCAACAACGTGCTGGTGCTGAGCGAATTCGCGGGGGCCGCGACGCAGTTGAGGCGGGGTGCGGTGCTGGTCAATCCCTACGATCTGGAGGGGATGGCCGATGCCATCTACCGCGCCTTCAAGATGGACCTGGCCGAACGGCAGGAGCGCATCCGGCGCATGAAGAAGGTGGTGCGCGAGAACAACGTCTTCACGTGGGTGGAGTCGTTCCTGCAGGCCGGCACGGCGGTCGATCTGGCCGACTTCCCGGTGGTGAGCGAACCCCAACCCACGCAGGATGTGGGGCAATGGTGGGAAGGGGGCTAGGCCACCTCCCCGGCTCCGTCCCCGGCGTTTCTCCTTGGCGCGGTGGCAAGCCCATGACGATGTGCTGGGTGTACATGACGGCGGCAACCCCCGAGGAAGCGCGCCGCATCGGCCGGGCCCTGGTGGAAGAGCGCTTGGCCGCCTGCGTCAACATCATCCCCGGCATGACCTCCTTCTACCGGTGGCAGGGCAACGTCGACGAAGGCCGGGAAACCGTGCTGATCGCCAAGACCCGCCAGGCGCTGGTGGAGCGCCTGACCGCGCGCGTCAAGGCGCTGCACAGCTATGCGGTGCCCTGTGTGGTGGCCTTGCCCATCCTGGGCGGCAACCCCGACTTCCTGCAGTGGATTGGCGAAGAAACGACGGCCAGGTGAGCCCTTGAGCGCGTCCGCCGCCAACGCGACGCCATTGGCCCGAGCCCGGCCGCTGGGCTAGGATTGAGTTGCGCCGGACAACCGCCGCACGTCAGGGGAGAGACAGGCCATGGCGACCGGCACACCCGGCCCAGTGCTAGAAATCCTGCGCAAGTACATGCCGTTTGACCGGATGGCGCCGGAGCACCTGAGCTTTCTGGCCGCCCATCTGCGCCTCGGCTTCTACCCCAAGGACGAGGTGATCGCCCTGCCGGAGGAAGGCCCGGCGCAGCGGTTGTTCATCATCAAGCAGGGCCATGTGCAAGGCCGTCCGAAAGGTCCCAACGGCATTTCCCCCAATGCGGCCTGGGAAAAAGGCCCTGGTGAGGTCTTCCCCATGGGCGCACTCCAAAACCGCCGCCCGGTGGACACGGCGCATGTGGCGGTCGAGGACACCTTCTGCTTCGAATTGGACCTGGCGGACTTCAACCGGTTGTTGGCGGAGAGCCCGGTCTTTCGCGGATTCATGACCAGCGGCGCGCAGGTGATGGAACAACTGCTCCGGCGGGAGGTGCAAACCGTTTCCATCAGCCGCGTCTCCGAGGACCTGCCCCTCTCCGCGCCCTTGCGCTCGTTCGTGCGGAGAGCGCCCGTCACCTGCCGGGTCGACACGCCGGTCTACGAGACGTTCAAGGCCATGGCTTCCGAGCGCGTGGGAAGCGTGGTGGCCGTGGACGGGGACGGACGCCCGCGGGGAATCCTCACGCTGCGCGATGTCTTGCCCCGCGTGGTGCTGCCGCGGCGTCCGCTGGAAACGCCCGTCTCCGAGGTCATGTCTCCCGATCCGATCAGCCTGCCGGCGGACGCCGCCGCCGCCGATGCGGCTTTGCTGATGGCTCAGCACGGCGTCGCCCACCTGTGCCTGGTGGATGACGGGCGGCTGGTGGGCGTGGTTTCGGAGCGTGACCTGTTTGCGTTGCAGCGGGTCGGCATGGTGCACCTGACCCGCTCCATTCTCAATGCGCCCGACCTGCCGTCCCTTGCCCGCGCCGCCGCCAGCATTCACGCGCTGGTGGACCAGATGATGGCCCAAGGGGTGACCGCGCGTCCGCTGGTGCGCATCATCACCACCCTGAACGACCACACCGCGCGGCGCGCCATCGAACTGGAACTCGCGGAGAGCGGAGACGGGCTGCCCGCCTTCACGTGGCTGGCCTTTGGCAGCGAGGGCCGCAAG
>JBGPEV010000513.1:0-2925 GCA_041482995.1 bacterium
CCTTGAGCGAAGCGAAGGGCGCCCACCCGCGCTCCACCGCCTCCGCTTCGCCAAGTTGTCGCCAAGCGCCGCCAGGAAGCAGCTTTTGGTATTGACAGATCGCTTCATTTAGTATACAAAGAACATATGTGATCTGTCGATAACCAACCCGGGAGACCGCCATGCACCTGCAAATTCAGCCGTTCGTCGATGCCATTTCGATACATCCGTCAGTGCTTCCGCCGCCCGGGATGGACTCCCCGCCCGCGCCCCGCACGGCCGCCGCGAGCCGCATGCGCCTCAAACACGGGCTGCACAGCCAGCACGCCGTGGTGCCGGGGGAGAGCCGGGAGGCGTTCCGCGCGTTCCGCAATGACCTGATCCAGGACCTGCGGCCGGTCGACGCGGAGGAGTGCGCCTTGGCGGAGCAGATGGTAGTCGCCCAATGGCGCTTGAAGCGCCTCTGGGCGACCCAGACCGGCGTGTACGAACTGTTTGAGCAGATCTGTCCCGCGGAGGCCGGGGAGACCCATCCCGTGCGCTTGGCGGACTGCTTCTCCGACGACTGCGCCAACGAGCGGGAACTGGACAAGCTGAGCCTGCACGAGGTGCGGCTGGTCAACATTTTCCACCGGTGCGGTCGGCGCCTCGATCTGCTGCGCGACCAGCGCCGCAAGCGGTTCTCCCGTCCCGAGGGCGGGCCCTTTGCCGAGGAGGAAGTGCTCTATGCCACGCCGCCGCCTGCTGCCCCCGCATCCGAGCCGCTGGCGGCTCCGCAGCCCCCGGCGCCACCCCCCGTTGCGGTGCATACGGAAACTGCTGCAACCCCCTCAAATGACGCCACATCGAGCGAAAACGCGGATCGTGGCGACGCGGCGGGGAATTGCGCGGATGTCCGGGCGGATCGCGATCCGCCCCTACACGACCCTACGCCTTCTGAAGTGGCGGCACACGGTGCGGGGGGAGCGGCCCCTCTGGATAATCAACGTCCAGACGCGCAGGCCGATGCGAGAAATCTTCCGAATGTCCCGAATGTAGGGGCGGATCGCGATCCGCCCCCGCGTGATCCGCCCCCGCGTGATCCGCCCCCGCGTGACTGGCGCGCCGCGATCGACGGGCGCGGGGTGAACCAGTGATGGCCGCCGGACGCTTGCGGGAGGCGCCAGAAACCCGCGCCGGGCGCTTGCCGAACGGCCCGCCCGCAGGTAGCCTCAGTCCTGGTTGCCGCGTGGCACGGCTCCGATTCCTGCCGCCTAAGGCCGTTCCGTCCGATCTCCATGCGAGGGGAAGCGGGGCCGCAATGGCGCAGGGACGACAGGGTTCCAGGGGAAACGCTGGAGCCTCCCGGTGGAAAGGAGTGGCGCGAGCGGCACCGTTGTGGTCCGGCCCGGAAGCGGCCGGGCGCGCCGCCCTGTCCACCCCCATGATCTGTCCTCGGCCGCGCCTCGCGCTGCGGGCGGACTGCCTTGGAGGTTGGCCCTTCCATGACCCTTCCGGTGCTGGATACCCTCAGCCGGCCGTTGCGGGACGTGCGCATCTCGGTCACGGACAAGTGCAATTTCCGCTGCCCCTATTGCATGCCGGCGGACATCTACGGGGAGGACTACCAGTTCGCCCCCAAGGCCGACGTGCTCAGCTACGAGGAGATCGAGCGGCTGGTGCGGGTGTTCGTGCGCGCCGGGGTGGAGAAGGTGCGCCTGACCGGCGGAGAACCGCTGGTGCGGCGGGACCTCACCACGCTGATCCGGCGCCTGGCGGCGATCGAGGGCATCGAGGACTTGACGCTCACCACGAACGGCTGGTTCCTGGCCGGCATGGCCCAGGCGCTGCGCGACGCCGGGCTGCGGCGCATCACCGTGAGCCTGGACAGCCTGGACGACGCCGTCTTCGGCCGCATGAACGGCCGGGGCTACGGCACGCGCCAGGTGCTCGACGGCATCGAGGCGGCCCTGGCCGCCGGCCTGGCGCCCCTCAAGATCAATTGTGTCGTCAAGCGCGGGGAGAACGAGGACGCGATCGTCGAGCTGGCGCGCTACTTCCGGCCCAAAGGCGTGATCGTCCGCTACATCGAATACATGGACGTCGGCACCCGCAACCGCTGGCGGCGCGAAGACGTGGTCTCCTCGCGGGAAGTGGTGGAGCGCATCGACGCGGTGTTTCCCTTGGAGCCCGCCCAGCCCAATTACCGGGGCGAGGTGGCGGAGCGCTACCGCTACAAGGACGGCGCCGGGGAGATCGGCGTCATTTCCTCCATCACCCAGCCCTTCTGCGGCGACTGCTCCCGGGCGCGGCTTTCCACCGATGGCCAGCTCATCACCTGCCTGTTCGCCGGCAAGGGCACCAGCCTGCGCGACCCGATGCGGGCGGGTGCCAGCGACGCGGAATTGCTGGAGCTGGCCGGCGCCATCTGGGGCCGCCGCACGGACCGCTACTCGGAGGAGCGCGAATCGTTGCAGCGGCTCCGCAGCCCCAAGGTGGAAATGTACTACATCGGCGGCTAGCCCGGCCGGGCGTGCCAAGCGGCAGGGCCACCGCATTCCCGAGCAGACTCCAGAAGGAGTGGGTCGCGGCGGGCCTCCGTGCCCGCCCGGACCCGCGCGGACCCGGCAAGTGTTGGCGGACTTTCCGAGACTGCACTTGCCCTGGCGCAGGCCGCCCCTGCGCTTTGCCCCCCGGGCTTTCCCTGGTACACTGCCCCTCAGCGGCCGCGCGGCCCGGGGAATGGCGCGCGGAACACGCCGTGCCGGCCGCTCCGGCCCTGCGGGGAGCCGCCCGCCGCACGCACGCGCCGGCATCCGCACCGTCACGTCCTGGAGGTGAGCCATGAGCCGAACGCTTGCGGGAGGCACCAGCAACCAGCGCCGAACGCTTGCGGGAGGCACCAGCAACCAGCGCCGAACGCTTGCGGGAGGCACCAGCAACCAGCGCCGAACGCTTGCGGGAGGC
>JBGPEV010000514.1:0-2922 GCA_041482995.1 bacterium
AGCCGACGCCTCCGGGCTTGGCCGGGCTGAACTTCAGCTTCACGGCCGATCGGATCGGCCTGGTATCCATGCCTGGGATCACCCTCACCGGACCCGGCAACGCGGCGGGTAGCATGGTTGCCGCCACCGGCCGCAAGTTCATCTGGGTGGAGGGCCGGTGGAGCGGCGCGGCCACGCCGACGGCCAACAGCAACGCGATCGCCTGGAACACAGTGCGGTTCTCCGCGATCCGCAAGTTCTCGGCCAGCAGCGGCTCCGGAATCGGCATCCTCCTCACGACGTCGGTGAACAACTCCATCGGCGAGGTGCTGCTCTCCAATTTCACGGGCCGCGGCATCCAGCTCACCACCCAGGCGGACCACAACACGCTGTGGAACGTGACCACTTTCAACAACGGGGCGGCCGGGGTCGAATTGACGCAGTCGAACAACAACCGGCTGACGACCGTGACGAGTTCCGCCAATGCCACGCGCGGAGTGTACCTGGTCAACAGCGGAGCCAACGTCTCGAGCGGGAACATCCTGCAAAACATCACCGCGGTGAACAACGGTTCCGAAGGGGTCTACATCCTCGGCCAGGCGGGCGGAACGCTGGCCGCGAACAACACGCTGTCCAACGTCATCGCGGTGAACAACACGCGCGGGCTGCGGCTGGCCAACACCAACAACACCTACGTGGCCAACTTGGCGGCCATCACGCAATCCACGTGGGACGTGCAACTGGCCACCGCCAACAACGGTGTGTTCGCGGGTGTCCTGAAAGTCACCAATACCATCGGAGCCCCGAATGGGTGCTCCGTGGCGTCGAGCACCAGTCCGGGACTGACCACCACCACGTGCACGGCGACGGGGGCCTATGGCTCCACCACGCCGGGCGGCGCGGTGCTGCACAAAGTGCTTGTGGCGGCCGGCATCTTCCGGAACGGGGTGCTGAGTGACGTCATGAACGGCAGCGAGAACGTCTTGGGCGAGGCCACCTATGCCGCGGGATTGGACTGGCGGAACTTCGAGAACATCCATCGGGGCTGGGGACTCAACGATACGGCGGCGTTTCCCGCCGCGGCACAGCGCGGCCGCTGCACCACGGGCACGTGCCAAATTTGGGATTGGAGCCTGAAGCTGGGCGACCTGGGCGATCGCGGCCCCAACGGCGCGGTGGGCGGAGGCGACGACGTGCCCGTGGCCATGGATGCCCTGGCCCTGCCCACCACGGGCAACGAGGCCGTCACCCACACCTTTGCCGGCGGTGGCACGGTCACCTTCCTGCTCAATGCCATTGAGTTGCAGGGCAGCGGCGCGGGCAACAACGATGGATTGTGCCAGAGCGGAGAAACTTGCCTGTACTCGGGTAATATCGGGGCCTATCAGGGTCACGGAGCGTTGCAAGCCGCGGGCACCATCGGCACGGGCGGCACGGTGCAGAACGTGATCCTTGAGCAGTGGGATACGAACGGATACTGACGCCGCCGCTGCACCGGCTGCGCTGGGTGCATGTCCGTGGGCGGGCTACGCCCCCGTCGTGCCCATGGCCTGCGGCGTGAACGCGCGCAGGGTCTCCCAGTGCTCCTCCTTCTGGAGCGAGGAGCTGATGACGATCGGCGTCGTCACCCCCGCGGCCCAGTAGCGGCGGGCCCTCGCGCGGCACGCGTCCGCGTCCCCTATCGCCCCCAATTCGTGCAGCAACTCGTCGGAGAGCGTCCCCAGCGTCTTGGCGCGGTCCTTCTGCGCGAAGCCCTCCGTGATGCGCCGGGCCTCGGTCCCGTAGCCGCACCAGGCCAGGAACTCGTTGTAGACGGGCGTGGAATAGTAGCTGGCCGCCACCGCGGCAAAGTCCTTGCGGGCGCGGGCCACCTCGCGCGTGACGTAGGTGTTGAGCAGGATCGCGATCTCCAGGTCTTCCACCCGCCGGCCGGAGCGCTTGGCGCCGGCATCGAGGTGTTCCAGCATGCGGGGCAGGGCCTGGACGGGCGCCAAGTTCAGGATCACGCCGTCGGCCACCTCGCCCGCCAGTTCTAGCATCCCGGGGCGCAGCGCGGCCAGGTAGATCGGCACCGTCCCGCGCGCGGGAATCGCCAGCCGGAAGCCCCGGCTGTAGAGGGTCTGGCCCTGCCAGTCGATCCGCTCCCCCGCCAGCATCTTGCGCAGCAGGAACACGGTCTCCCGCACCCGGGTCTTGGGCTTGACGAACGGGGTGCCGTACCAACCCTCGATCATGGCGTGGCTGGACGCCCCCACGCCCAGGACGAAGCGGCCGGGGGCGAGGTGGGACAGGGTCATGGCCGACGTGGCCAGGACGGCGGGGGGCCGGGTGAACACCGGCACTACGCTCAGCACCAGCCGGATGCGCTGCGTGCGGGCGGCCACGGCGGCGGCCAAGGTGAACGCGTCGGTGCGCCCGCCGCCGTCGCGGAACCACAGGCTCTCGTACCCCTGCTCCTCGGCCCACAGCAACTCGTCCAGGATGTCCGGACTGTGGGTGAGGGAGTTGATGCTCAGTCCGATGCGCTTGGGTACCGTCATGTTCCGCTCCAGTGTGCGGGAGGCTGCCGGGATTCGGCGCACATCCTACGGACGGAGCAGTACCGGAGCAAGGGGCGGACAGGGCGCCGGCTACTGTGGCTTGCCCATGCGCTTGGCGAGGTAGGCGAGCAGTTGATCCCGCCAGGGGCTGCCCGGCATGCCGAACACTTCCATGTGCCCCGCGCCGGGAATACTCCAGAACTCCTTGTCCGGGCCGGGAAAGGCATCGTACAAGGCGCGCCCGGCCGCGATCGGCACGGTGCGGTCCGCCGCGCCGTGAATCACCAGCAGTGGCAGCGCGGAAAGGGCCTTGAGCGAATCCGCCGGACTGTAGTCGTCCGAGAAGAACCCGTAGGCGACCGGGTACTGAAAGATCCAGGTCAGCCAACCATCGGCCACGATG
>JBGPEV010000515.1:0-2911 GCA_041482995.1 bacterium
AACCTTCCAAATAGGCATACCCTCAGAAAACATGATTCGAGGTCGTTGCGCAACCCGCCTTCATCCGTGTCGAGCGGTGGTTCCCAATGCCGTTGCCGTTCTGGGCGCCTGGGGGGTTCACCCGTTGCCGTTTGATCCGTGTCCATTCGTGTAATCCGTGGCCAAATTGCGGTGGCAGTCCTTTGCGCCTTTGCGTGAATCCCGTTGTTGGAGGTATCGGTGTTGATCGGTGTGCATCGGTGGTTCCAAATGCCGTTGCCGTTCTTGGCGCCTGGGGGGTTCAGCCGTTCGCTGGGGTCAGGCCGTCAACCGGTGTGTTCGGCTAACTAAATAGCGACACTCATTCGAACCAGACCCCTCCTTACGGAACGAACCCAATCGACCTAAGCCGCTGGGACAAGTCGGGATTCTCCCCCTCTTCCTCGGTGTCGTGACGGGGATAGTGACACGTGCGCGGCGACGGAGTCGCGCCGCCCGGCCTTCTACCGCTTCCACCCCGGCCCGGCTATAGTCGCGGAACGTGCCGTGCACCGCCCTGCGAAGTCGCGCGCCCATGACCCTGGCCTTCCTCGCGTCTCCCGGCCTCACCATCGCGCTGGCCCTGCTGGCGGGCGTCTTGGCGCAGTCCCTCTCCCAGCATTTGCGCCTGCCGGGCCTCGTCATCCTCTTGGCCGTGGGGGTGGCGCTGGGTCCCGATGGCGCGGGGTGGGTGCAGCCCGCCACCCTGGGCGATGGCCTGAACGCCCTGGTGGGCTTCGCCGTGGCCGTGATCCTGTTCGAGGGGGGGATGAACCTGAGCCTGGCGCGCCTGCGCCGGGAACAGCGCCCCGTCCGCCGGCTCGTCACCATGGGCGCGCTCGTGACCGCCGTCGGCGCCGGAAGCCTGGCCTATGGCGTGCTGGGCTGGGATTGGCGGCTCTCGCTGCTGTTCGGCGCGTTGATGATCGTCACCGGCCCCACCGTGGTCACGCCGCTGCTGCGGCGGCTGAAGGTGGAGCACTCCACCGCCGCCGTGCTGGAGGCAGAGGCCCTGTTGGGCGACGCCGTGGGCGCCATCGTGGCGGCCGTGGTCTTGCAGGTGGCGGTGGGCCCGAGCGGGATGACGGCGGGCCGGGCGCTCTACTCCATCGTGCTGCATCTGGGGTTCGGCACGGCCTTGGGCGTGGCGGTGGGGCTGGGCTTGTCGGCGATCCTGCGCTTCCGCCGCGTCATCCCCGAGGGGCTGGAGAACGTGTTCACCCTGGCCGTGGTGGTGAGCCTGTTCCAGGCCGCCAACGGCGTCCTGCCGGAGAGCGGCATCGCGGCCGCGGTGGCGGCGGGCGTGGCCGTGGGCAACCGCAATACGCCCGTGCTGCGGGACGCGATGGAATTCAAGGAGCAACTGACCGCCATGCTGATCGGCATGCTGTTGGTGCTGCTGGCGGCGGACGTGCGCCTGGCCCAGGTGCAGGCGCTGGGCTGGCCGGGCGTGTGGGTCGTGCTGGGGCTGATGGTGCTGGTGCGGCCGCTCAACGTGGCCATTTCCACCCTGGGCACGACGCTCACGGGGCGGCAGCGGCTGTTCATCGCCTGGATCGCGCCCCGCGGCATGGCGGCGGCGGCGGTGTCGTCCCTGTTCGACGTGCGGCTGGCGGCCCATCTCATCCCGGGCGGCGAAGCCTTCCGCGCCCTGGTGTTCCTGGTTATCGCCGCCACGGTGCTCAGCGCGGGGATCACCGGCGGCTTCGTGGCGCAGGCGCTGCGCCTGCGCCGTCCACAAGGGGTGGGCTGGGTGATCCTGGGCGCCCACGAGTTGGCCCGCGTCCTGGCGCGCGCCCTGCAGACGGGCGAGCACGAGGCGGTCTGCATCGACACCAACGCCGCGGCCTGTCAGGCGGCCGAGCGCGAGGGCTTGCGCGTGCTGTTCGCCAACGGCCTGGAGGAGCGCACGCTCCTGCGCGCCGGGATCGATACCTGCGCCGGGGCGGTGGGGCTCACGCTCAACGACGGGGTGAACGTGCGGTTCATCCAGCGCGTCAAACAGGTGGGCCGGCTCAATTGCCTCTATGCCGCCCTCGGCGGAGCCGAACATGCCGCCACGCTCAAGCTGTTGCACGCGGCCGGCGGCAAGTTGCTCTTCGGGCACGACGTGGAGATCGAGCCCTGGCTGCGTCTGCTGCGCGGCAACGCCGCCACCCTCTGCCGCTACCGTTTGGGCGAGCCCACGGCGGGCGAGAACCCGGGCTCGTTCCCCGCCTCCCTACTGGCTCTGGCGCTGCACCGGGACGGCGAGCCAGGGCCGGTGGGTGAGCAGCCCAAGTTCCAGCAGGGCGACGAGGTGCTGTGCGTCGTGCCCACCGAGGCCCAGGATTCCGTCCTGCTCGGGATGGCCGACCGGGGCTGGAGCGCCGTGGAGCCGGTTGTCGCAGTTCGCCCCTAATCCAGCTTGCGCAGTTCCTGCTCGATCAGGGCGGGGTCGCCCAGGTTCAACTCGAGCAGGCGGCGCAGGTGGGTCATGCTCTCCATGTCGATGGAGAAGCAGATGAGGCCCAGGTGCCCGCTCTCGTCATGCACCGGCGCCACTTCCATCGCGATGATGCCCGGCGAATCCTCGAGCGGAATCTCCAGCCGATAGGCATGGCCCACCCCGGGCTTGAGTCCCGGCGGCGCCTCCACGAGCGCGCCCTTGAGGGACAAGTCCAGCAACTGCGTTTGGTAGCGCCGATTCTCGAAGATCAGCGTGCAGAAACGCGGGTGCGGCAGGCGGTGGTGCTTGCGTCGTTGGGGCATGGGGTCCGGCGGCGGTCGGGGATGCACTAGGCTGGGCGGCAGGGCGCCGCCCGCACCTTGGGAATGATGCGCCAAATGGGGAACGGCGGCTAGAGGTAGCCTTGTCCAATGTGAGATGAGTCTGAACGAGGCGCGTGATTCC
>JBGPEV010000516.1:0-2908 GCA_041482995.1 bacterium
GCGGCGAACTTGGTGATTGGCTTCATGATCTCCACGTGGGGCAACTCTTGCAGCCCGCCCTGGTGCTGCTGCGTCAGGGCCGCTTGTCCGCCGATCAGCAGCATCGGGCTTTCCGCGCGGAAGGCGTTGGCCACGCCGGTCACCGCGTCCGTGGTGCCCGGGCCGGCCGTCACCACCGCCACGCCGGGCTTGCCCGTCACCCGGGCGTAGCCGTCGGCCGCGTGGGCCGCCACCTGCTCATGGCGCACGTCGACGATCCGGATCCCCTCGTCGATGCAGCCGTCGTAGATGTCGACGATGTGGCCGCCGCAGAGCGTGAAGATCATGTCCACGCCCTCGTTCTTCAGCGCCTTGGCCACCAGGTGGCCGCCGCTGATCTTCTTGACCTCGCCCGCCGACGCCATCTTGGTTTCCATGTCCCCGACTCCTCTCTAGATCCGCCGAAAAACAACTGCTGAACCACCAAGGCGCCAAGAGAACCGCCCAGTTGGCATGACTGTGTAGATCCCAGCCTTGGTGAATCCTTGGTGTCTTTGTGCCTTGGTGGTTGCTGTTTTCAATCCAGGTACGCCGCGTTCTTCTCGATGTGCGCCGCCAAGTCCAGGGCGTGTTGGCGCACGAGGCGCTCGGCCAGATCCGCGTCGCGTTTTTCCAGCGCCTCGATGATGTGCATGTGGTCGATGATGGACTGCTCCACCCGGTTGTTGTCCCCGATGGCGCGCATACGCACGGCGCGCACGTGGGCGAACAGGTTCTCGGCCAACTGGCCGATCAACTCGCTGCCGCTCATCCGGATGATCTGCTGGTGAAACTTCAGATTGGTCTCCGAATACTCGTCGATGCGCGCCCGCAATTGGTCGTTTTCGAAGGATGCGAAGAGGCGCCGCAAAGTCGCCACCTCGCCCTGATCCGCCCGCTGCGTGACCAGCCGCGCGGCCATGCCCTCCAGCGCCGCCCAGACGGTGATCAGGTCCACGATCTCCCGCTTGGTCTTGCGCACGACGAACACGCCCTTGCGCTGCACGATGCGCACGAACCCTTCCTGCTCCAGGCGCGAGATCGCCTCCCGGATGGGCGTGCGGCTCACCCCCAGGTCCAGGGCCAGTTGCCGCTCGTCCAGCCGGATCTCCGCCGGACTGCCGTAGATGTTCATGCCCAGCATCGCGTCCTTCAGCGCCTGGTAGACCTTGTCCTTCAGACTGAAATTCAGGTCCAGCGGCTGAACGACCAGTCGCGCGCTGTTCACGGCGTCCTCACCTCGTTTCACGGAAGGCCCTCAGGGTGCAGGTAGTAATGTATCGGCCTTGGTATTTAGTATGCCAGATACCAAATTGCAAGCGGCGCGCGGAAGGGGGGCCTCTTCGGGAACGCTCCCTGGGGAAAGGGTGCGATTCCGGTAATGTTTTGAAATTCTTGAATTAACTGCGCTCCCGCAAGATATCTATCAGCGGCGAAAGCGAAGGCGTTCGCGCGCCCAGCCGATGGTGGGCCAGAACAGCATCAACACCCCCAGGCCAAAAATGGTCCCCACCAATCCATTGGACCAGAATATGGAAAGGCCGCCCTGGGACATGAGCATGGACTGGCGGAAGGAGGCCTCCGCCATATCGCCCAGCACCAGCGCGAGCACCATCGGGGCGAGGGGGTAGTCCAGCTTCTTCAGCACATAGCCGGCGACGCCGAACACCATCATCCAGACGATGTCCGCGGCGGCGTTGTGGACGGTGTAGGCGCCAATGGCGCAGAACACCAGGATCAACGGAGAGATGATGCTGAAGGGAATGCGCAGGATGGCCGCCATCCACGGCACGGTGGTCAGCACAATGATCAGGCCCACCACATTGCTCAGGTACATGCTGGCGATCAGACCCCAGACAAACTCCTTCTGCTCGACAAAGAGCAGCGGCCCGGGTTGCAGCCCCCAAATCAGCAGGCCGCTCAGCAGCACGGCGGCCGTGGGCGACCCCGGAATGCCCAGGGTGATCATGGGCAGCAGGGCCGATGTGCCCGCGGCGTGGGCGGCCGTTTCCGGCGCGACCACGCCCTCGATCCGGCCGTGTCCGAACTCTTCGGGGTTCTTGGAGAAGCGCTTCGCGAGCCCGTAGCTCATGAAGGATGCCGGCGTGGCGCCCGCGGGCGTCACCCCCATCCAGCAACCCACCAGCACCGACCGCAGGGACGTGACCCAGTAGCGCGGCAGTTCCTTCCAGGTCTCCAGCACCACCTTCAGGTTGATCTTGGCGTCCTTGCCCTTGAACTCCAGGCTCTCCTCCATGCTCTGGAGGATTTCGCTGATGCCGAACAACCCGATCACAGCGATGAGGAAATCGAAGCCCCGCAGCAGGCCCGTGAAACCGAACGTCATGCGCAGTTGGCCGGTCACCGTATCCAGCCCCACGGCCGCCAGGGCAAAGCCGGTCATCATGGCCGCGAGGGTCTTGAACGGAGAACCCCGGCCCATGCCGATGAAGCTGGCGAACGCCAGGAACTGCACGGCGAAGAACTCCGGCGGGCCGAACTGCAGGGCAAAGCTCGCCACCAGCGGCGCCAGGAACGTGATCATCAGCACGGCAAAAAACGCGCCGACGAACGAGGACGTGAACGCCGCCGTGAGCGCCTCGGCCGCCCGGCCATGCTGGGCCATGGGATAGCCGTCGAACGTCGTCGCGACTGACCAGGGCTCTCCCGGGATATTGAACAGCACGGAGGTGATGGCGCCGCCGAAGAGCGCTCCCCAATAGATGCAGGAGAGCATGATGATGGCGGAGGTGGGCGACATGGAGAACGTGAGCGGCAGCAGGATCGCCACCCCGTTGGCGCCGCCCAATCCCGGCAGCACGCCAATGATCACCCCCAGAACGATGCCAATTACCATCACCAGCAGGTTGAACGGCTGGAGAACCGTGCC
>JBGPEV010000517.1:0-2892 GCA_041482995.1 bacterium
GGTGCCGCTCAGCGCCCGCTGCCAGAACCGGCGGCGGGCGGCGAGGCGGGGTAGCCGTGCTGGCACGCGCTTGCGCCCGGATTCCGCCAGTTGAGCGAGCAAGCCGTCGTTTGTGGGCAGCAGCGCCTCGATCTTGGCGCGCACCAGGCCCGCCAGGGTTGGCGCGGCGCCACCCGTACCGATCGCCACCGTGAGGGGAGGGCGCCGCACGATGGCCGGCACGTGGAACGAGCACAGGCTGGGGCTGTCGACGACGTTGACCCACGTGCCCCGCTGCCCGGCCGCGGCCGCAACGCGGCGGTTGACCGACGGATTCCCGGTTGCCGCGATCGCCAACTGCTGGCCCTCCAGGTCGGCCTCCTCGAACGGCCCGACTTTGACGCGCAGCCGCCCGGCATCGGCTAGGCGGCGCACCTCGGGGCCGATGTCCTGCGCAACGACGGTCACGCGGGCGCCGGCCTCGAGCAGCAGTTCCACCTTGCGGGTGGCCACGGCGCCGGCGCCCACCACGAGGCAAGGGCGGTCCGCGACGTTGAGGAAGATCGGCAGTGGATTCACTTCCAACCGTTGCGCGAGAAGGTGTATGGGCGGGGCCAGGGTTCAGACAGCCGCCTGCCGGACGCCCGCGAAATCGGGCCGGCACGGCTGCCACGTTTGCCACGTCTGCAAGGCGCGGACCAATCGCTGGGAGGGCGGGTTTCGCGTGACTGCACAGCGGGTTGGCGCGCGGCCGGAGGGCGGCAATGCAAATCGATCCGCTCAACTTTTGGCCACCCCTGCGTCCCGCTGCCTGATTGTTGTACGAATCCCGTTTGGAGCGGTGACGTCCGCCGCACCCAATTCGTCTGCCAAGCATTCAGGGGGGAGACTCGTGAGATCGCGGCTGCATTTCCCTACGGAAACCAGAATTGACTCCCTCGGATGGGCTGTGTTAGACGACGCACACTCTCCAGAAAGGTTCAATTCAAGAATCCATCAACCGATCCCGGGCCCCAGGCTCGGGCAAGTACGGAATTTCCCATCGGGAGAACACGATGAATCCGTTGAGCGGGGCGCGGCAGCGGCCTTTCGGAGTCTTGCGGTCTCTTGCGCTGTTCCTCGTGCTGCTCGCCACGGCCGCCTGCAGCGGCGGCAGTAGCGGCGGGGGTGGCACTGCGGCTCCGGCTGGCCCCACTGCCGCGGAACTCCTGGCGGATGCCAAGAGCAACCTGGAGAACCTGGCCGCTCAGGATCATTCTGGAATGGGAGCTCTGATCGACGCGTTCAAGAAATTCGATACGGCCTATCAGGCCGATACGACCAGCCAGGAAGCGGCCTTCTACACGGGGTTGGGATCGGTGCTGCTGTTCCTAGATAGCGCGTCCACCACGGCGTTCCTTTCCCAATTGGGTCTTTCCGACTTCCGCACCGAGGCCGACCTTTGTCAGGCCTACAACACGGTACAAAACCAGAGTTGCCCTTATTCCCCATTCCAGATCGGCAAGCCACTCATGGCCGGTGGCAGCTATGCGAATACGGCCGACTACGTTCGCCTCAGTATGGTGCAGGTGGAGACCTACCTCACGTCCGATATCCTGGGGGCAATCGCCGGCGCGGCCAACGTTCTGAGCGGGATCGGACCGAGTTTCGCCGGCACGTTCCACGATTTGCGGCAGACCAAGACCATCGAGTTGGATGCGGCCGACGCCTATCTGGTGCGGGCCTTCCTGCAATTCCTCCAACTGGGGGCGCAGTTCCCGGAGCTCTGGAACTTGCGGGCCGCGGACTTGGACACGCTGTTCGACAACGACAGTGGTTTGGACCGCGTCACCACGGGCCCAACCACCGGAGACTTCGTCAGTCAGACCAATGCCAATGCCACTTTCAAGACCTTCTACGGCGATTCCGCGACGTTGGCGAGCAAGCCCACCGGCCTGGCCGCCATGAAGACTCTGCTGAGCGGCATCTTCGGCTCGTTGCGTGCCGCCGTTGACTCGCTGCTGGCGGAAACCGACGACCAGAGCAACGATTTCTTCACCATCGGCAATCAGGGGGGCACGCCCGACTACGACAGGCAAGACGACGCCAGCCGCTTCTCGATGAAATTGCTTGGAGACCTGGCCGGGCAACTCAAGGACGCATTCGGCCCCAACACCAGTGGCGCGCAGACCCTTACCATTCGCAATGCCGTGGCCACCATCACCAACTTCGGCGAGTGCACGCCCGTGACCGGTCAGACGCCGGACCCGTTTCCCAATACGCGGGGCGGCCCGTTCTTTGGCTCAGTTGCCGGCTTTTCCGGTGCCACGGCAGTTGTAAACATCGACGGCGTGACACCCAACCCCGGCACAACCGGTGCCCCGATCGGTCAATACTACGTCTACAAACTGCACCTCACCGCCGCAGCCAACCTGAGCATTTGGACGGGGGACTCCACTCCGGCCCACGTCCATACCGAACTCATCATGGCCTATGCCCCTGGGATCAGCATGGTCAGTTGGGACAATGACAGCCACTCCGCCGGGAACGACCACGGCGGCATTTCCATCGCCAGTAACTACTTCGGAAGTGGTATTGCCGGGTTGCCCTCCATTGGTGGTGGTGGTCTCGACCTGTACATCTTCGTGCAGGCCCAGGATGCCGTGACGAAAGCCAGCAGCACCCTCTTCAATCTCTACGTCTGGGCGGACACCGCGAGCACGCCACCAACCGGGGTGCCGATTTTCCTGCAAGGCCGCGGCCGCAACTTTCACGTGGACCTGTATGAAAACCACGGTTCATTCGACGCGAAGGCGGCGGTGGCCGTGATGTCCGAATTCTTCCAGAACACGAACCGGGGCACCTTCACACTGGATGACCCGGCCACGCCGCTGGTGAACGAGTCGTTCCTGGAGATGGGCGGGACGACATGGA
>JBGPEV010000518.1:0-2892 GCA_041482995.1 bacterium
ATGGCTTGCCGGGGAGTCATGGCCAGAATCCTGAGGGGCGAAATCTATTGGGCGGATTTGGAACCCGTCCGGGGCAACGAGCAAGCGGGACACCGCCCGATCTTGGTGCTGACCGGCGAACGCTTCAACAGCCAGACCAAGACCGTGATTGCCATGGCAATCACCAGCAGACCACAACGCGCCGGATTTCCATTTACGATCGTCCTGGCGGAGGGCCTGGTGCCGAAGCCATCCTGGTTGAAGATCAGCCAGGTTCGCGTGCTGTCCGTCGAACGGCTCGGCAAGCGTTTGGGGCGAATGCCGCCGTTGGACATGGAACGGGTCATAGAAGGGCTTCTGGAGATCGTCAGTTCCTAGTGCCGCCGGAAATCGAATAGTAACGCAACACGGTCGCAACGCCGGCTTCTCGCGCTTCCCCTCCTTTTGCGCCTTTGCGCCTTTGCGTGAGACCCTTTGGTAGTTCTTCGTGTCTTTGTGCCTTGGTGTCTTGGTGCCGAGGCAGCACATGCCGTGAGCCCCCATGCCCCCCATCACCCCCCACGAGTTGGAGATCCTGGAGCAGGTGGAAAAGAAGGTGCTGTGGCTCAGCACCTGGATGATCCACTATGCCAACAAGGTGCGGCCCAACCCGGACGCCATCAAGGTGGGGGGCCACCAGGCAAGCACGGCGTCGGTGGTGTCGCTGCTCACTGCCCTGCTGCTGCGGGTGATGGGGCCGCGGGACCGCTTGGCGCTCAAGCCCCACGCGTCCCCGGCGTTCCACGCGCTGCAGTTCCTGCTGGGCAACCTGCCCGGGGAGAAGCTGCGCCAGTTCCGCGAGTTCGGCGGCATCCAAAGCTACCCCAGCCGCCGCGGGGATCATGACGGGGTGCACTTCAACACGGGCTCGGTGGGGCTGGGCGGCGTGAACGCCATGTTCGGCGCGGTGGTGCAGAACTACGCGCAGCAGCACTTCCCGGACGAGCAGGGGCGCGGGGGGCAGCCGCCGGGGCGCTACATCTCCCTGATGGGCGACGCGGAGATGGAGGAGGGCACGCTCTACGAGGCCCTGATCGAGGCGCAGAACTACCACCTGCGCGACTGCTGGTGGATCGTCGACCTGAATCGCCAGAGCCTGGACAAGCTGCTGCACGTCAACCGCGTGGGCCAGTTGCACGACATCTTCCAGTCCATGGGTTGGGAGGTGATCGTGCTCAAGTACAGCCGCTCGCTGCTGCGCCTGTTCGAGCAGCCGGGCGGGCAGGACCTGAAGCAGTGGTTCGACGACGTCTCCAACGCGGAGTACCAGACGCTGCTGCGCCTGCCGCCGGAGGACTACAAGCGCCAACTGCTGGAACAGGTGGGCCGGCGCGGCAAGGCGGCGCTGAAGCTGGTGCGGCAGTACGACGGCGCCACGCTGCGGGACAGCATCATGCACCTGGGCGGGCACGACCTGCAGATGATCGGCGACGCGTTCGACCAGGCCGTGCGCGTGACCGAAAAACCCGTCGCCATCCTCGCCTACACGATCAAGGGCTACAGCCTGCCACTGGCGGGTCACAAGGACAACCATTCGGGCCTGCTGAACGAGCAGGAGATCGCCGCCCTGCGCGGGCGCTTCGGCATTGCCCCCGGGCAGGAGTTCGATGCGCTGGCCGGGCTGGCCGATCCCCAGGGCGTGGGGGACTATCTGACCCGCTGCCCGCTGCACCGCGACCGGATGCCGGCGCCGCCGCCCGCCGCGCCGCGCCTGAGCGTGCCTGAGGAGTTGAACGTGCCGTTCAAGGAGGCCGTCTCCACCCAGGCCGCTTTTGGGCAATTGCTGATGGAACTCTCCCGGCTGCCCGGCGTGGGGGAGCGGCTGGTGACCACCGCGCCGGACGTGGCGATCTCCACCAACCTGGGCGGCTGGATCAACAAGGTGGGCATCTATCAGCCCGAGGCGCGGGCGGACTTCTACGAGCAGTACAAGCTCACGTCGCCGTTCCGCTGGAAGGAGACGCCCAAGGGGCGGCACCTGGAACTGGGGATCGCGGAGAACAATTTCTTCTCCCTGCTGGGCACGCTGGGCCTGTCCTATGAGCTGAACGGCACGCTGCTGCTGCCCATCGGCACCGTTTACGACGTGTTTCTCAACCGCGGGCTGGACATGCTGACCAACGCCATCTACAGCCAGTCGCGCTTCATCCTGGTGGGCACGCCTTCGGGAGTGACGCTGGCGCCGGAGGGCGGGGCGCACCAGAGCTTCCTCTCTCCGCTGCTGGGGCTGGGATTCCCGGAGTTCGACTACTTCGAGCCCAGCTATGCCAAGGAGTTGGAGATCGTGCTGTGCTGGGCGCTGGAGCAACTGCAGGACCGGGAGCACGGCCGCCCGGTCTATCTGCGCCTCACCACCAACCCGATCGCCCAGCCGGACCTGCGGTACTCCGAGGCGATGCGGCGGCAAGTGGTGGCTGGGGCGTACTGGCTGCGCGACTACCGGGGCGAGCCGGACTATGGGTCGCGCCCGCGCTTCAACCTGCTCTCCACGGGCGTGATGACCGACCAGGCCCTGCGGGCCAGCGCCACCCTGCGGGAGGAGGGGGTCTACGCCAACGTGATCGTGCTCACCAGTCCCGGGCGCCTCTACCGCGGCTGGAACGCGTGGCAGCAGGCGGGCGTGACCGGCGCCGCGGAGCCCGCTCCGCACATTCTGGAGCTGATCCCCCCGGAGGAGCGGCATCCGACGGTGTCCGTGATCGACGGCCACCCGCTGACGCTGGACTGGATCGGCGCGGCGCTGGGCGTGCCGCAGATCGGCTTGGGGGTCACGGAGTTTGGCCAGTCCGGCGACATCGCCTCGCTCTACAAGGCCATGCGCATCCATGCGGACGACATCGTGGACGCGGTCGGGCGCCTGCTGGTGGAGCAGGC
>JBGPEV010000519.1:0-2890 GCA_041482995.1 bacterium
AGGTGGAGACCTCCACCTTCATGTCGCCGAACCGCAGCAAGACGAGCCGAAAGCGCCTGCCGATGATGCGTGCGTTGCGGAACAGGTGTCGCACTTGTTCGGGCCGGGCACTGGTCACCAGATCGAAGTCCTTGGGCGTGCGGCCCAACAGGATGTCCCGCACCGCGCCCCCCACGACCAGCGCCCGATGGCCGTTGCGGTGCAGCTGATCGACGATAAACAGCACATGGGGGTGAATCTGGGTACGCCGGATACCGTGCTGCTCCGCGCCGATTACCAGCGGCCGGGGTTCCCGGCCTGCCGTGCGTGAATTCCAGGGATTCAGCTTGGCGGCCAGCGCGGTCAGGCGGGCGATAGGCTGAGGCGGACTCGACATTGGAACAGGCTTGGACAAATCGGAACTCGAATGACGCGAAGTGGGCCGCCGGTCTGCGGCGGAGCCGGGTCTTGCCCGTGTTGGCCGGGAGGGAGTGGGTGCACGACTATCCTGCCGGTTGTAGCGTTTTTCCCGAAATTTGTCTCCGCCAACTGGCCGAAACGGCATCATCCGGCGATCGCGAGACCGTCGATCAACAACGGCGGCACAAATAGCCGGGAAAGATTCGGTTGATAAAAGTTTCCCTGGCCGGCCACGTTCTTCAACAGGTCGAAGAAATTGCCCGCGATGGTGATGCTGTCCACGGGTTGCACCCGGCGCCCCTGTTCGATGAGGAAGCCCTGCACGCCGATGGAAATATCCCCACTCAAGGGGTCGCAGCCGGCTCCGCCCTCCAGTTCCGTCACCAACAGACAGCGCTCCGGCATCCCGGTCAGCGCCTCGAGAGAATGGGTGCCGGTGGGCCAGATCAGGTTGTGGCTGCGCGTGCCGATGCCGGTGCTGTAGCCACGCCCCGCATGGCCTGTGGAGGCGCGCCCCTCCTTGCGGGCGGATTCGATGTGGTAGAGGAAGTTCGCCAGGCGCCCGTCCTCGATCAGCGCCAGGGGCCGCGTGAGGGTGCCTTCCGCATCGACGTAGCGCGATCCGGCCCCACCCACCCGGTGCGGATCGTCCATCAACGTCAGGGAGCCCACGGCGATGGTTTCTCCCCGCCTGCCCTTCAGCCGCGACTGGCCTTTCTGCGCGGCCTCGGCGGAGAAGGCGCCCAGGTACATGCCCAACAGACCGGGCGCGCAGTACTCGTCGAACACGACGGGAAGCCTGCCGCTGGGGATGGGCTTCGCGCCGAACAGCGCGGACGCCCGTGCCGTCGCTTCCTCTCCCAGTTTGCGGCCATGGGTGGGGTCCCACTCCCGGCGGGACCAGGAGGCCGTACCGCTCTTGCGGTGCCCGTTGTCCTGCAGCAGCACTTGGCAATAGGCCCCAACCGCGTTGGAACGTTGCCGGTACCGCACCCCGTGAGTGGAGGCGACCTCGTAGCTGGACGTATCCCGCGAGACAACCAGATAGGGCACCGCGCTGACGCGGGAATCCGCGGCCCGGGCGGCGGCCTCCGCCTCCAGTCCAAAGGACGCCAGTTGCCCGGCCGTGAGCGCGTCCAGGTGCGGGTTGTAGAGTTGAAGGGTCTCCGGGTCCGGGACGGCAGACGGCGGATCGGCGAGGATCACGGGGGTGGGATCCAGAAGCGCCGCGTTCTCCTTGGCGGCCAGGAAGGCCTTCTCCAGGGGTGCCTGCTCGAGGCGCTCCGTGAAGCAGAGCCCGGTGCGCCCCTCCTGGACAACGCGCACGCCGAGTCCGAGCGCCGTCGCCTGGTCCACCTTCTCCACCCGGCCTTTATTCACCCGGATCGTGAGTTTGTCTTCCCTGGCCAGCAGCACATCCGCATCGGGCACGCGATGCTCACGGGCCAGGGCCAGTACGTAGTCTACGGCGGAAAGGGCATCCATCGCGTCGCTCACCATCCTTTCGAAGAGTCACGCTTTGCGCTGTGGATTCACCTCTGGCACATCGGCACCAGTTTGCCTTGCACCTTGCCCGCGGCGCGAAACTTGACCCGCGCCTCGCCCGCCTCCGGCCGGGGCAGCGGTTCCCGCACCCACTGCAAGGACAGCCCCTGGCGGGTCTTGGTCAGCGCGTAGCGTTCATTTTGCATGGGACCGGACTGTCAAGCGCAGCGTGGCCCCAGGGGGCGGGGGGTTATCTGCCGCCCACCAAGATTCGGTCGATCTTGAGCGTCGGCTGGCCCACCGTCGTCGGAACCCATCCACTGGATGCGCCGCACGTGCCGGCAGCCAGGTCCAGGTCGTCGCCGATCATGGAGATCAACGGCAGTACTTCGTGACCTTTGCCGATCAGGGTCGCGCCCCGCACCGGCTCGGCGATCTTGCCGTGCCGAATCACGTAGCCTTCCTGCACGGCGAAATTGAACTCCCCGCTGGCGGGGTCCACGGAGCCGCCACCCATCTTCTTGGCATACAAGCCCAGGTCGATGGAGGCGATCATCGCGTCCACGGTATCCGGCCCGCGATCGATGTAGGTGTTGCGCATGCGGGAGACGGGGGCAAACTTGTAGGATTCCCGCCGCGAGGATCCGGTGCGGGGCACGCCCACTTGCCGCGCGCCGATGCGGTCGCTCAGGTAAGCCTTCAAGATGCCCTTCTCGATCAACACCGTGCGTTGCGCGGGGAATCCCTCGTCGTCCACGTTCAGCGATCCCCAACGATTGACGAGCGTGCCGTCGTCGATGGCGGTGAGGATGGGTTGGGCCACCCGCTCGCCCAGTTTCCCGGCAAAGGGCGAGGCGTTCTTGCGGATGGCTTCCGTCTCGAGCGGATGCCCACACGCTTCATGGAAGATCACGCCTCCGAATCCGTTCCCGAGCACCACGGGCATCACGCCACCCTGGATATAGCCCGCTCCCGCCATGCGAATGGCGGATTCCGCGGCCGACTC
>JBGPEV010000520.1:0-2889 GCA_041482995.1 bacterium
GGCCAGGGTGGCGCCCGTGGTAGCCGCGATGTCAACCCAGAGCGTGCCGAACCAGCGGCCGAACAGCGCGCCGGAGAGCAGCGACATGGCCGTGGCCACGGGCAGCGAGAAGGCCGTGACGGCCACGTAGGCCGCCACGAACAGACCCACGCTGGGGGCAGGGTGCTCCGCGACAAAGCCCTGAAGACGGGCCTTGTTGGCATTGAGCGCGTCAAAGCTCAGATAGGCCCCCAAGTCCAGGGCGTACCAGGCGATCAGGACGGCGGCCAGCAGCGCGAGCACCGTCAGGCGTCCCAGTGTGCGTCTCTTCATCGTTTCCATCCTGTTGCGGGCCAGCGGCCGGTCCCATTCGTCGGCTTGGGCCGGTGACGATCGCCCGCCGCGCCGATCCCAGGCGCCCGGCGCCGGTTGGCCGTCAATTTGAATACACCCGGAGGGATGCACCGGAGCGCTACCTTAGCGCGGAACTCCCGGGTTGCGCCGTTGCCAGGGTTACCGCCAGTGACATTTTCAGCCTGCCGGTGTTCGAGCCGGAGGGCGATTCTGGCTAGATTGTTGTTTTGAGAAGATAAAGTTTCCGGCGCCCCAAAGGCCAGGGGGATTCCGCGCCGCCGCCGGCTGGCCCGGGAGAACGGGTGCCGCCTGCACAGGACTTGCATGCCAAGGACCCCAAACCAGCCCGACGGATGGACCCGACCTTGCCGAGATGGGGATATGATCAAGTGGTTGAAACGCTGGGTGGTCGCGCTGCTGTTCGTGACGGTGATTGCCGCGCCGCTGCTCTCCCCCCGCCCTGCCCAGGCGCAGTTCTACGACGACGATCCCGAATCGGAACTCACCCCGGAGCAGGAGGACGAGTTCCTCGAAGGGGGCACGGACGAATCCGGGATGCCGCAAACCGGCCGCGACCAGGACGTCACGGAGGGGGACAGCTACACCGATGAGACCCCGCAGCAGGGCGCGGTCACGGTGGGCGGCCGCCAGGTGCAACTGCGTTTGGCCACCGATCGCGAGATGCTGCCCTTGAATGCCGCCTGGGGGTCCGGCACGGGCCTGCTGATCGGCGGCTGGTTCGCCCTGATCAATGCGTCCAACAACCGGGACACGCAGCGCTCCATCGGCCTGGGAATCGTCATCGGCGCGGCCATCGGCGTCGCGGTGGGGTTGAAGACCGTCATCAATCCCACGAGCGCGCTGGGGGACAATGCCCCGCCCCCGTCTTCCACCAAGCCGACATGGTCGCCATTGGTCACGCTGGATGACAAGGGCACCCGGCTCGGCGTCCGGCTCACGTTCTAGCAGGCTAAGGAAAAACCGCCTATCCGCAGATTACGCAGATTGATTTTCGAGCCGAACGGCTGAGCGCCGATTTCTTTGCACGTTGCCGGCACAGCGCGGACGGCATGTCCATCTTCCGCTGGGACCCGCCTGGGGAGCCGATTTGCTCAAGATCTCATCCCGTCAAGCCCTGCGCGAGGCCTCCGTACAGACGGACAGGGAGGTCTGAAAGAAAGTCTGCGTAGTCTGCGTAATCTGCGGATTCGTCGTTGTTAGCCCTTCAAATTGAGGTTTTTCCGTAACCTGCCAGCTCCGATTCCTCCTATTGGTTGGCAGCCCGTTCCGCCGCGGCCGGTTCCCCGTGGTACTTGGCCCGGGCAGAAGCCGGGACCTCCGTTCTCCCGATCAGGGCTGGCCAGCGGGGAAGGGCCACCGGTACGCCACGTTCACCCGCAGGACTGAATAGCTGTAGTCCGCATTGGCGAACGTGGCGCTGCCGGCCTGCAGGGTCGCCCCGAGCGTGAGCCGGGGCCGGACTTCCCAGCCCGCGACAAATCCGATGGCGCTGCCACTGCCGGCCGAAACCGGCTCCAGGTCATGCTTGGACTGGGCGTCGGACGTGGGCGTCAACGTCTCTCCATGCACCATCAGCGTGCCGCCGACGTACTTATCCGCGGCGACCCAATAGCGCACCTCGGTGCCGAGATTGCTGCCAGCCACCCGGTCGTAGATATCCGCCAGATCGCCGGACACCTGTCCGCTGAAGCCTTCGATAAACACGGTGATCGTCCAGAGGGGCGTGAGCACCCACTGGTAGTCGCCGGCGATGGCCGCCCCCGTGGCGGTGACCTTCGCCTCGCCGCTGGTGGGCCGCGCCACGGTGGAGCCGGAGGGGGCGGCGACCTGCAACTTGGGCTTGGCCGATCCGGCCGGCTTGAACTTGAAGGTGCCGGATTCGCTGCCCAGACCGCCGCGGATGCTGAAGCCCTGGCGGGGGTCCCGGGGTTGCGCGGGCGCGGCAGGCTGCGCGGGCGCCGTCTGCTGCCCTTCGGTCAGCTTGGCCACCAGGGCGGCCGACCCCTCCGTGAGCGCCGTGCGGTAGGCGCCCTCGGACTGCGCGGACACGGCGCGCAGGGTCTCCGCCGTCTCCACGTCGATCAACGTGGCGGTGAGCACCCACAGGCTGCCCACGCGGGTCACCTTGCCGGTCACCAGCCTGCGCACCCCCAGGATCTTGCCCACTTGGACGGCGCATTCCTGGGTGGTGCAGCCCAGCTGCTGCAGCGCCTGCTCCTCCAGCACCCTGTCCATCTGGGCGCGGTCCGCCAGCCGATAGGCCCCACCGTTCAGCAGCCCTTCGCGCACCTGGTCGGTAATGGCGGACGCCTCGATCTTGGTGGCGCCCAACGCCTCGAAGTCCAGTACGGCCACCAGTTGGCGGCCGTCGGGCGGCTTCGGGGCCTGCTGGGCCTGGGCTACCCCGCTGGAGGCCCAGATCAGGATCGCCAGCACCGCAAAGGGGAGCCTGGCGGCGATGGGTTGCGACCTGAAGCCCTTCACGAAGTCCTCCCCGCTCGTTCTTGGCGCACCTTGCGGCGCGCAGCGCCACGA
>JBGPEV010000521.1:0-2888 GCA_041482995.1 bacterium
AGGCCCAGGGCCGTCGCCGCGTTGCGGCTGCTGTTGGCCGTGCCGTTGAAGGCGCACATGCCTCCGCTGCCCCCCTGGTCGGGCAGCAGTTCGTGCTCCAGGTCCGCCATCTGCTGCTCGTTCAGCAGGTCGGGATGGAACTGCACCAGGTCGGAAAAGATCGTGCGGTCAATGATGCCCTTGACGCCGGTATTCGTCTGCGCGTGGTTGGCCTTCAGGCGGTCCCGCAGCATCTCGTCGCCCCGGGTCTCGCAGCCGGCGATCAGGCGCTCAATCTCTTGCTGGGCGCGCTCGGTGAAGGGGCCGGGTTTCATCACGGGCGCGGGCAGAATCACCACGCTGAGCGGCTCGTGCCCCTGCATCTGGCGGTAGCGGTCGCACAGCACGGCCCCGGCGATGGCGCCCGTGGGCTGCTTGTCGCAGGCCTGCAGGACGATGGCGGAGTTGCAACCCAGGGCGTTCATCACCTCGTTGAACACCTTGGCCATGCGGTTGCGCGACGTGAGCGAATACTTCATCCCATCGTGCTCCTGGGCGATGCCGTCGCAGACGGTGGGCTGGGTGCTCACGTAGGCCACGCCGCCCGCCTCCCACACGGCCCGCGAAAGCATCCGCGCCAGGCTCAGGTCGTACACGGCCGCCGGGTGACTTTCCGCGTTGGTGTGAATGACCACCAGCGGCGCTCCAGCCATGACGCGCAAATCCACCTCGTGCACGTCGTGGTCCTGGGTCTCCTTGATGATGATGGGGAGCAGCGACCGCGCGCCCGTGTAGACCGCGTGGGGATTCCACAGGCGGCACTTGCCCTTGAATTGCGACAGATCGACGGATGGCATGGGGGCTCCAGGGAATTGGCCGGCAGGCAATTGACGCTCCCACCCATGGCACAATTCACAGGAACGGAAAAGGGGTACTGGCGCGTTGTTGCTTCCGAGGCCGATCAGGCGCTCTTCGCCCGGCGCTGGGGCTTGTCCCGCCGTGCGGGTTCCCGGTGTGTCGGAATCCGCCTGAGAATCGCCCGCATGCGCTTCTCGGCGTGCCAGAGGTCGTAGCTTTGCTGCATGCGCAGCCAGAGGCCCGGCCCGTTCCCGCAGAACTTGCCGATCCGCAAGGCCATCTCCGGCGTGATGCCGTGGGTGCCGGCGAGGATGCGGTGCAGCGACTGCCGGCTGATTTTCATCTTGCGGGCCGCCGCACTCACGGTCAGGCCCAGATAGGGAAGCACGTCCTCCCGCAAGATGATTCCTGGAAAGACCGGCTTCATCTTCGGTGGACCGGTTACGAAATACTCGCGTTGTCCGCCCATTTCCTCTCCTTCTCAGTGGTATTGCTCTAGATCGACCCGAAGGGCGTCGCCATCCATCCATTCAAAGGTGATGCGCCAGGGTCCATTCACGCTCATTGAATACCGCTTTGGCAGCCCATGAAGCAGGTGAAGGTTGGCTCCATGGATTCGCAGATCGTCCAGCGACTCCGCTTCATGCAAGGCCTGCAGCCGACTACGGCAGCGTTCGACAAGGTCCGGCCGGATTCCGCGCGGATCGTCTTCCGCGAAGAATCGGCGCAACCCCTTGTGCCGGAAGCTCCGGATCATGGGCTACAGTAACACACTATGTTACAGTGTAAAGCAGGACGTGGACTATACCGGCGCCAGCAGGCTCTCGGAGAACCAGCCGCGCCCGTCGCTCCATTGGCGCTCGAGGCGCAGTCCGGTGCCCTCCAGCAGGGTGGCGATCCGGTTGGGGTCGTACTTGTAGGAGTTCTCGGTGTGCAGGCGCTCACCGCGGCGGAAGGCATAGCTGCGGTCGAGGGCATCCACGCGCACGGTTTGGTCAATCCGGCTTTCCAGATGCATCTCCACCCGTGCGGCGGTGGGGTTGAACAGCGCCACGTGACGGAAGCGCTCCAGGTCGAAGTGCCCGCCCAATTCCCGGTTGATGCGGCCCAACAGGTTGAGGTTGAACGCGGCGGTCACGCCGGCGGAATCGTTGTAGGCCGCGTGCAAGACGGCCGGGTCCTTGATCAGGTCCAGCCCCAGCAAGAACCGGTCGTTGAGCCCCATGGCGCGGCGGACCAGGGACAGGAGCGCACGCGCGTCCAGCAGGTCGTAATTCCCCAGGCTGGAGCCCAGGAAGAGGAAGAGCTTTTGGGCCGCCTGCCGCTGCGCCAGCAGGTCCAGGGCCGTGTGGTAGTCGCACACCAGGGCCTGGATGCGCAGTTGGGGGAATTCCGCCAGTAACTTGCCGCCCAGTTCCTGGATGGCCGCGGCGGAAATGTCGATCGGAACGAATTCCACCGTACGGCCGGCGCGCAGCAGGCGGCGCAGCAGCAGGCGCGTCTTGCGGGCGCTGCCGCTGCCCAACTCCACCAGGGTGTCCGGCCGGCCGGCGGCCGCCACCATGGCATCCCCATGGCGGCGCAGCAGATCGGTTTCCGTGCGTGTGGGGTAGTATTCCGGAGTGTCCGTGATGCGCTCGAACAACGCGGAGCCTTGGGCGTCGTAGAAGAACTTGGGCGGAATGCGCTTGGGCGATCGGGTCAGCCCCAAAGCCACCTCGGCGAGGAACTCCTCCTGCTGGTTCTGCGCCGTCTCTTGTCGCAGCTCCAGCCGGCCATCCCGCGAGCGCTGCGAAGTCGAAGAGGAGACCATGGCCAGCCCTGGTTGGTGGTGCCCAGTCCATCGGAATGGTTGAGGCTAGCAGACAGCGCGCATAATGCAACGCGAAGATTCCGGTTTCCGTGACCCTGCTTTCCAGGCAGAAACGGGTGCTGCTAGCCCGGATATTTCACCAGTTGCGCCGAAGCAGCAAGGTGCGGCAGCGGATGTGGATTAAGCGAGGGTTGGGGCCGCCGCAGGGGTGATTCCCCGTGCCGCGGGCAGACCTCCC
>JBGPEV010000522.1:0-2876 GCA_041482995.1 bacterium
CCTGGGTGATGCCCGACGGCACGCCGATGATGATGCGGGGCTTGAACTTCAGGAACGAGTTGGAGCGCTGCACCTGCTTGATGAAGTAGCGCAGCATTTCCTCGGCGATCTCGAAGTCGGCGATCACGCCGTCCTTCATGGGGCGGATCGCGAAGATGCTGCCGGGCGTGCGGCCCAGCATGATCTTGGCCTCCGAGCCCACGGCCAGCACCTTGTACCCGCCCTTGGTGTCGCGCTTGACGGCCACCACCGAAGGCTCGCGGATCACGATGCCCTGGCCCTTCACGTAGACCAGCGTATTGGCCGTGCCCAGGTCGATGGCCATGTCGCTGTTGAAGAACTCCCTCGCTTTCTTGACGAAAGTGAACATTGCGGTCCTTGACGTGCTCGCTTTGGGATGTGCGGTTCGTTCCATGCCACCGCCTCGCTCCCATGCGTGGCGGCCAAATCGGATGCGGATCGATCGGGAGTGGTCCCGGATGCGGCCAAATCCTTGGGTGAAGCGGCCCGCTCAGCCGGTCTTGAGGAAGTGTTCCAAGAGCGGCAGTCGGTCGTGGCCCCAAAACATGCGCTTGCCATCCAGGAAGAGCGTGGGCGCCCCAAACACCCCCCGCGCCACCGCCTGGTCCGTATTCTGCTTCAGTTGCTCCTTCACGGCCGGGCCGTTGGTGCCCTCCACCAACGCCGGGCCGTCCCCTCCGGCTTCGGTCAGCACGCGGGCGACCACGGCTGGATCGCCCAAGTCCAGGTCTTGCGCCCAGGCCGCGCGGAACAGGGCGTGAATCGCCTTGGCGCGCCGCGGCCCGTCGGGAATCTGCAGGGTGCAGCGCAGGGCCATCACCGATTTGAACAGGAACTGCGTCCGTGGCCGATAGGGGACGCGATGCGCCTGGGCGAGCCCCTGCAGGTCGCTCAGCATGTAGTCGCGGCGCCAGGGCTTCTCCAGCGGGGCGGCGTGGTCGCGCGCCTGAAACACCCCGCCCAACACCATGGGCGTCCAGTTCAACTCCGCCCCGGCACGCTGGCAGACGTCCTCCACCAATTCCGACCCGAGATAGGCGTAGGGGCTCGCGTAGTCGAAGAAGATCTCTACTGAATGGGCCATGACTCGGTCTGCGCGGGTTGCTTCAATGGTCTGCGGTCTCCAGCAACCCCTTACACTAGCGGGTTTGCCCTGACAAAACAACCAAGCGGGAGACGTCAGCCCAGGGCCCGTTCAAAGCCGGTGAAACCAGGGACTTTTCATTTGGATTTCCAGGTGCTCCCGTTCTGGTGGGGCAAGGCAGCCCCCACGCCGGGGAGAGCCCGCCGGAGGACGGAGGGCGTATTTTGAAGGACTGGAGGAGCCGCGGAAACGAACAGGGTGGCCGCAATTTCGTCTCCAACGCCAGGGGGGCGTTTCGTGGGGTGGGCGTGCCGCCCGCCGGCGCGATGCAGGCGGGCGAGACGGCCGCCGCCACTGGGCGGGGTACGGGGGAACGGGCACTGCGGGGACCCTGTGCGCCGCCGGCCCGCTAGAGACGGTAAACGGATTCTTGTGACAATCTCGCACGACAGCCGGACCGCCGTTCATGGAAGAACAGGAGGCCGCCATGCGCCCAGGGATGTGGCTCGTCGTCCTGCTGGCCCTGCCGGGCAGCGTTCCCGCCCAGGCTCCGTCCATCTCGCCCACGCCGGGCTCCGCGCCGCTCACGGCCCAGGAGGCGTTCGGCCGGGGCGAGGCGCTCCGTGGGCCGCGGGGATTTTCCGATCCACGCGCGGCCATCGCGCACTACTCCACCGCCCTGCGGCTCGACCCCCAAATCTCCGCCGCGTATGTGCGCAGGGCCGAGGCCCATTTCAGCGTGGGCGACTATGCCCGCGCCAGATCCGATTTCGACCAGGCCCTGCTGCAACTGCCCGGGGACGCGTCCCTGTACACCTTGCGCGGGCTGGCCTACCTGCGGCTGGGGGAGACGGCGCGGGCGATCCAGGACTGGGACGCGGCGCTTCGGCTGAACCCGGAGTTCCTGCCCGCCTATGGCAACCGGGGCAATGCCCACGAGACCCTCGGCCGGCACGCCGAAGCCGCCGCGGACTATGGGCAGGTGCTGCGGCTCAATCCCTCGGACGCGCTGGCCCACGGCAACCGCGGCCTTTCCTACGTGGGCCTGGGACGGCTGCAGGACGCGCTCGCGGATTTTGACGCCGCCTTGCGCCTGGACGCGGATCCGCCGCAGGTGCACACGCGCCGGGGCTATGCCCACGCCGCGCTGGGGGACTATCGCCGCGCCATCGCGGACTTCGACGCGGCCTTGCGGCAGGCGCCGGCCGACGCGCAACTCTACCTGAGCCGGGGTCACGCCTTTGCCAAACTGGGAGACCCGGAGCATGCCGTCAGCGACTTCAACCGCGCGCTGCAACTCAATCCCGCCGAGGCGGCGGCCTATCTGAACCGGGGCAACGCCTATGGCAAGTTGGGGGACCGGAGTCTCGCCTACAAGGACTGGCGCCAGGCCTGCCAGGGGGGCGTGCAGGACACGTGCGAGTGGCTGAGCAAGCACCCGGAGTAGCGGCGTCGACCAGCGCGAACTGGAAAAGCGCTTCGACCGGATTGTATAGGAACAGCAACGGCTTCAGCACCAAGGCACAAAGACACGAAGGCACAAAGAACTGCAAACGGCTTCAACACAAAGGACACGAAGACCAAGGAGTAGGGGCATGGCATGCCATGCCCCTACCAGCCCTGAAACCCCGAGTAAGGCTGGAACCACTCGTCCGGCGGAGCCTCGGGGGTTTGAGTGGGTGAGAGTTTGTATGGGGGCGGGAATCCACTTTGCTGACAGTTTGCCGAACGGGCGTTCGTGACTCCCCCTGGCTCCTGCGGAGCCTGTCCC
>JBGPEV010000523.1:0-2864 GCA_041482995.1 bacterium
CGAACCAATCCTGCACGCCGGGCGCTCCCAGCTTGTGCACCTGGAACTGCCGCGCGTCCACCTCCTGGTCCGCCTGCAAGTGATAGCGGGAATCCACCCACAGGTGCGCATCCTCCGCGCCAACGGCCACGTCCCCGGCGGATCCGGTGAATCCGCTGATCGCCTCCCGCCGCCGCTTGTAGGCGGGCAGGTACTCGTTCTGGTGCTCGTCCGCCGACGGCACGAGGTACACGTCCACCTTGCGCTGCGCCATCAGCCGGCGCAGGGCCTGCAGGCGGGCGGGGACGGTTTCCGGGGCGCGGTGGGCCATGGGCGGGCGGGAGCGTGGGAGGGTGGAGGAATGCCGCCGGCAGGGGCCGTCCCTGCGCGGTGCTGCTATATATGGCGACAAAAATGATTAGCCACAGATGGACACAGATAACACAGATGGATTCTGATGAAGCGCCCATGTTCCGGAGTCTGACTACAGACAAGAAGCATAGGACCGCTCTCCCAGGGGCTTTTGAAGCAGGTTCACCAACCATGGGCGCGCAATGCTCCGCCGCAGCGTCACGGCATCGTGCTATCGCATTTGCGTTTCTGATCTGTGTTCATCTGTGTCTATCTGTGGCTGAAGTTATGCCGTTGTGTTTAGCGGCCCGGCCGCAGCGGGCGCAGCACCCGTCCGGCGGTCCACATTTCCGACTGGTCGATGGCCGCCAATTCCTTGTTCAACTGCTCGCGATAGTCCTGGCGGGAGTTGGCCTCGATCGCCTTGGCAGATTCCTTGCCCGCGATCACGCTCTGGTAGCATTCCTCGATCACCGGCTTGAGCACGGCTTCGAAGCGCGGCGCCCAGTCCAGCGCGCCCCGCTGGGCCGTGGTGGAGCAGTTGGCGTACATCCAGTCCATGCCCCGCTCGTTGATGAGCGGATAGAGGCTCTGCAGCGCTTCTTCCACGGTCTCGTTGAACGCCTCGGAGGGCGAATGGCCGTGGGAGCGCAGCACGTCGTACTGGGCGCGGAAGGCGCCTTCGATCAGCCCCATCAGCACGCAGCGCTCCCCGGTCAGGTCGCTGTAGACCTCGTTCTCGAACGTGGTCTCGAACACGTGGCCCGAGCCGATCGCGAAGGCGGTCGCCAGGGCGCGCTCCTTGGCCCGGCCCGTGTGGTCCTGGTGAACGCCGTAGGAGGCGTTGATGCCCGTGCCGGCCTCGAACAGCTTGCGCACGGTCATGCCCGCGCCCTTGGGAGCGACCATGATCACGTCCACATTGCTGGGCGGCACGATATTGGTCTGCTGGCGGAACACGATGCCGAAGCCGTGGGAGAAATAGAGCGCGTCCCCCGCCTTCAGGCAGCTCTTGACCATGGGCCAATTGGCGATCTGCCCGGCGTCGGACACGAGGTATTGGACGATCGTGCCCCGGCGGGCAGCCTCCTCCGTCTCGAACAGGTTCTCGCCCTCTTCCCAGCCGTCTTCCAGCGCCAAGTCCCAACTGCGCCCCTTGCGCAGGCCGACGAGCACCTTGAAGCCGCCGTCCCGCATGTTGAGGCCCTGGCCGCGCCCCTGGGGCCCATAGCCCAGGATCGCCGTGGTCTCCTTGCCCAGGATCTGCTTGCACTTCTCCGGCGGGTAGTCCGAGCGCTCGATGATCGTTTCCTTGCTGCCCTTGATGTCGATGGTCTTCATGCCAAACCGCTCCTGGTGGAGGCGTGCGTGCCGTGCGGGTGTGGATTCGCTGCCCGACGCAACGAAACTGTGCTGCCGGCGCCTCGCGCAAGCGCTCGGCGGCTCGTGCCGCGCGGCGCTGGGGTCAGGCCGGCCGGCACGGCACCGGTAAGCCCCTTATATACCGTGGAGGCGCGGGGAAGCTCAACTCGATTCCGGGGGGGCGGAGCAGGGCACCCGCAACGACGGTCAAATGAACGGCGAGTTGGCTCAATCACTGCCACATCGTTCGTCCGCCCGCTGCGCTTGCGGCGTCAACCCCGGCCCTTCTCCAAAGCCGCAAACTGCGCGGCTTGGAGACGGGAGAATGGCCTCTGCCAAGGCCACCGCCCCGGACAACTTGCGCCGTGTTCGAGCTTACTCGCTCACTTCCATGTCACATCATTGGCGCTGCAACGCGGTGCACGCCTCCGGCGGAATCCAGCCGACGTGCGATCAGTTGAGCGAAGCTACGAAAGCCGCCAATTGCCACAACTCCTCGGTGGAGTAGCGGTCAGCCCAACTGGGCATGGCCGTGCGGGGGCGGCCCGACAGCAGAGTGGCGAAGACGAAGGGCGCGGTAAGGTACTCCCGCCCCCTTAGAATCGGCGCAGCCTCGCCCTCCGTGCCGTTTATGCCGTGGCAGCGCCCGGCGCAGCGGCCGTTAAACAGCGATTGGCCCTTCGCGACGATCCCGGGATCCTTGACATCGAAGGGCTGGGCGAAGGCCTGCGTGTGCGCCAGCGCGCCCAGAGCCACGCCGAGCATCAGACTTGCAATCCACCATCGCATGGCCGACTTGGCTCCTTGCCGATTCAGTGGCGGAGTAGCGGGCCGCCCATGGCGCTGCTTGGCACATGCGGCGGCCCCGGCGCGTGCGGGGCCACCGGTGGAGGCCTAGTTCGCGGGCACTATCTTGTAGATCTTGTCTACACCCCGCGAGGGACCGCTGTTCTCCGACGACAGGACGTACAACTCGTTATCCTCGTCCTGGGCGAAAGACAGCACATAAGCGTTGTATTTCATGTTCACCACTTCCATATTTTCGATCGTCCACATGGCGCCCTTCTCCATGGGAGGACGAGCGACCAGCAGCACCCCATCAGGCTTGGCGAACTGCTTGCTCCAGTCGCCGAACACGTAGGCGCCATTCAACTGCGGCAGGGCCTTGCCCC
>JBGPEV010000524.1:0-2857 GCA_041482995.1 bacterium
AGGGCATGCACCCGCCCCTGGCCGCCCTGGCGGCCGAGACCAAGGCCCGCACCCTGGCCGATGCGATGCGGGGGGCGGACGTGTTCGTGGGCGTCTCCGCGCCCAACTTGGTCTCGGCCGCGATGTTGCAGACCATGGCGCCCAACCCGATCATCTTCGCCCTGGCCAATCCCGTCCCGGAGGTGCCCTACCAGGTGGCCAGGGAGGCGCGCCCGGACGCGATCATCGCCACGGGCCGGTCGGACTTTCCGAACCAGGTGAACAACGTGCTGTGCTTCCCGTCCATCTTCCGGGGCGCGCTGGACGTGCAGGCGCGGGAGATCAACGAGGCGATGAAGCTGGCCGCTATCCGCGCCTTGGCCGATCTGGCCAAGGAGGACACGCCCGATGAGGTGCTGATCGCCTACGGGTTGCGGAGCCTGCACTACAGCCGGGAATACCTGATCCCCAAGCCGTTCGACCCGCGCGTGCTGCAATTCGTGGCGCCCGCCGTGGCCCAGGCGGCGATCGACTCCGGCGTCGCGCGCAAGAAGTCGCTGGACATGGATGCCTACCGCGACCGGCTGGCGGCCACCCAGGGCATCGTGCAGGAGATGTCGCGCCGCATCATCCGCCGCGCCAAGCGCGTCTCGCCCATGAAGCGCATCGTGTTTCCCGAGGCGCGCAACGAGACGATCCTGCGGGCCTGCCACCAGATCCTGGAGGAGCGCATCGCCCAGCCGGTGCTGGTGGGGGATGGGGCGCGCATCCGGGAGAAGATTGAGGAGGTGCAACTGAACTTGGACGGCGCGGAGATCGTGGACAACGGCACGTCGCCGCTGCGCAAGCCCTTCGCGGAGGCGCTCTTCAAGGCCCGCCAGCGCAAGGGCATGGAGCGGCACTCCGCGGGGCTGTTCATGGACCGCCCGGTGGAGTTCGGGCTGATGATGGTGAAGATGGGGCAGGCCGACGGCTTCCTGGGGGGCATCACCCGCAGCTACCCCCAGATCATCAAGCCCGCGCTGCAGATCGTGGGTTTGCGCAAGGACGTCACGCGCGTGGCGGGGTTCTACATGGTGGTCTACCGGGACAAGACCCTGTTTCTTTCCGACACGACCGTGAACCAGTACCCGGCGGCGGAGGTGCTGGCCGAAATCGCCATCCACACCGCCCGCGCGGCGCGGTTCTTCGACATCACGCCGCAGGTGGCGATGCTGTCCTATTCCAACTTCGGCAGCGTGCGGAACAAGGACCTGGGGCGCATCACGCAGGCCCTGCGCCTGGTGAAGCAGCGCGAGCCGGGGTTGACCATAGACGGGGAGATGCAGGCCCACCTGGCCGTCAACGCCGAGCTGCGGCAGCGGGACTATCCCTTCTGCGAGTTGCACGGTCCGGCCAACGTGCTGGTGTTTTCCAATCTGCACGCCGCCAACAATGCCTACCGGCTGCTGCAGGAGCTGAGCGAGTGCCAGATCATCGGCCCGATCCTGATGGGGATGGACAAGCCGGTGAACGTGCTCTCCCAGGAATCGCTCGTGCAGGACGTCGTGAACATGACGGCGATCTCCGTGCTGGAAACCCAGCACGGCGTGATCTAGGAGGGGTGCCGCGCTCACACTCAAGGCGACTGCCAGTCGCCCCTACAGGCGCGGAGCGGGGGCGAATACCAGGCAGCCGTTGTGCCCGCCAAAGGCGAACGAATTGACCAGCACCCGCCGATCCGGCGGCAGAACCGGCTGATCCGCCCGGGCGGGCAGGATCGGACATTCGGGGTCCGGCTGCTCCACGTGCCGCATGGGCAGCACAGCGCCCCTCCGCAAGCCTTCCACCGCCAAGACCGCGTCGATCGCCCCTGCCGCGCCCAGGGTGTGCCCCACCTGCGCTTTGCTGGCGCTGGCGGAGGGGCCGTGGTGAAAGAGCCGCGCGATCGCTTGCGCTTCGCATGCGTCGTTGTAGGCGGTACCGGTGCCATGGGTGTAGACGTGGCCCACGGTGGCGGGCGGCACGCCGGCGTCGCGCAGGGCGGCGAGCATGCAGGCGGTCATGCCCGCCCCGCCCTCCTGGGGCGCCAACAGATTGTGCGCCTCTGAGGTGCACGCGCCCCCCAGCAGGGTGGCCAAGGCGGCAACCCCCCGCGCCGCGGCGCCCGAGGCGCGCTCCAGCACCAGGCAGGCCGCGCCTTCGCCCAGGACGAACCCGTCGCGGCGGGTATCGAACGGGCGGCTGGCGCGCGCTCCGGCGTCCAGCGCCGCGGAAAGCGCGCCCAGGTTGGCAAAGCCCTTCAGCACGGCGCCCGCCAGGGGCATGTCCGCCCCGCCGCACACGGCTACGTCGATCCGTCCCAGCCGCAAGGCATCCAGCGCCAGCACGGTGGCGGTCACGGCGGAGGAGCAGGCCGTGTTCACGCACAGCGCCGGGCCGCGCAAGCCGGCCAAGAGGGAGAGTTGCCCGGCCAGCGAGGAGGTCATGTACTTCGGCACGGCCATGCGGCTGATGTCCCGGTGCACGGCCTTGGCCGCCGTGAACACATTCAAGTACTCCGCCTCGATGAAGCCCGCTGCCCCGGCGCCGTTCCCCACAAACACGCCAATGCGCTCCGGCTCCAGTCCCGCGCCGAGGCCGGATTCGGGCCGCCAGAGTCCCGCGGCGGCAAGCGCCTCCAGGGCGGCGAGCAGCCACAGATGGCAGACCTCCGCCGAGGTGTTCCACACTTGCCGGGGCACGGCGGCCTGGATGCGCTGTGCCAACTCCGTGCGCGGGATGGGCGCGCCGAGCCGCACCGGAAAGCGGATCGGCAAGGCAAAGTATTCGTCCGGCAGCGCCGCGATGCCCGAATCGCCGGCCCACAGGCGGCGCCAATTGGCCTCCAGCCCGAAGC
>JBGPEV010000525.1:0-2849 GCA_041482995.1 bacterium
AGCCCGGCCACAGCCCCTCCTGCTCCGCCGTCTCCAGCAGCAGGAACGGGTTGCGGAACACGTTGCGGATGCGCATCGCCGTGTCCGTGTTGCCGTAGATCAACAGGCGGCGCTGTTCGGCGGGCAATTCCCCCCAGGGCGTGCGGGCGGGAATCTTCAGCGCCTTGGCGAGCGCCAGCACGTAGTCCGTGTCGATCTCCGTGAACATCACGTTCCCGTTCTGCGTGAAGAACCGGAACGCGCCCCCGGCCAGGGGTTCGTCGGGGTCGGTCAGCTTCTCCGCGCTGAACTGGTGCAGCATGCCCAGCCCATTGCAGGTGGCGCAGGCGCCCTGGGGGTCGTTGAAGGAGAACAGGCGCGGCTCTAGTTCCGGGAGGGTCACCTGGCCGCACTTGCCGCAGGTCATGTTGCCGCTGAAACTGCGCTGCTCGTCCCCCACGTCCAGCGCCACCAGGCCCTTGGCCAGCGCCACGGCCTTCTCCAGCGCCTCGGTCAAGCGGCTGCGGTTGGCCGGGTTGAGCCGGAAGCGGTCCATCACCAGTTCCAGGGAGTGCTTCTTGTAGCGCGCGAGCACGATCTCCTCGTCCAGCCGCCGCACGGTGCCGTCGATGCGCGCCCGCACGTAGCCCTGCTCCCGCCAGTCGTCCAGTTCCTTGCGGTATTCCCCCTTGCGCTCCCGCACCATAGGCGCATAGACGATCGTCGCCGGCCCGTCCTCGGGGCCCATGCCCTGTGGCTGCTGGCCACTCGCGCGAGCGCTATGCGGCGTCGCAAATTCGGCGAGCAGCCGGTCCGCGATCTGCTCGGGCGCCAGACTGGCGATGGGCACTTGGCAGTTGGGGCAATAGGGCGTGCCCAGCCGCGCGAACAGCAGCCGGTAGTGGTCGTACAATTCCGTGATCGTGCCGACCGTGGAGCGCGGGTTGCGGTTGACCGTCTTCTGGTCGATGGAGACCGTGGGGCTGAGGCCCTCCACGTGCTCCACCCGCGGCTTCTCCATCTGCCCGAGGAACTGCCGCGCATAGGGCGAGAGCGACTCCAGGAAGCGCCGCTGCCCCTCCTTGAACAGCGTGTCGAACGCGAGCGACGACTTGCCCGAGCCGCTCACGCCCGTGAACACGGTGAGCGAATCCCGCGGCAGCGTGATGCTGATGTTCCGCAGATTGTGCTCGTTGGCGCCCACCACGACGATGCTGTCGAGGGCGGCGGGCGAGGCTGTGGTGCGCGGCGGGGAGGAGGCGGCTAGCGCCCTACTCTGCGACTTCGCGGGTTTATCCGAGGGCATGCGGGGTCCGGGTGACCGTCCGTGGTCGAGGGGTCTGGGAGAAAACTCAGGCTAGCATGAGGCGCGCCCCATCGGAACCAACCGGCCCACCCCGCGCCCCCATCTGGTGAGGGCGCGGGGCCAACATCTTTGGCGGCGTATCCGCCGCAGCGGGGTGCCAATGGGATCAACGTAACCACCGGATCAGCAGCAACCCCCAACTCCAGATCGCAAGGACGGCGCTTACGATCATCACCATCTCCGGCCACAGCGGTTGAGAGATGCGAGGAATCGAGCCGCCCGCCGCTTGCGCGGGAGGTTCCGGAGTTCGAGAGGCTTCCCGTATCCGCCGCAGGCGGGCCTGCGCGGCTTCTTCAATTTGGCGGGCCAAGACCTCACTTTGCGGTCGGGTGAATCCGGCCGCAAGAAAGTCCGCGGTGTTCTTGTCGACGGGAGTGATGGGCATGTCCGATCCGACCCGCTGGATTTCGGAGTGCGTTGTTCCGCCGGACCAAGGTCAGGAGGGGTCCGGTCCAGCCTAGGGGAGCAGCTTGATCATTGCCACGGCCAGACCCAACAGGCCGACGAATGCCCCGAGTATGGTTCCCAGCTGAATGCGCATGGCGTGTTCGAACCGGGCTTCGAGCTGTGAGAACCGAAGTTCCATGTCGCTCCGAAGCGCCGTGAAGCGCTTGTCAAGTTCCGCGAGCATGAACTCCCTTGAATCCAGGGATACCGCCTGAGCGGTAACTTCGAGCACTTCCGCCAACACAATAGCCTGCTCCTGGGGGAAGCCGACCTTGCGCAAGTCTTCGATGTTCTGGCGTTCTTGAGTGATAGGCATGAATCCATCCTAGCCAATGGCTTGAGGTGAAGCAACGCTGCCGCGCCCCCTTGCTCCCCGAGCATTCCCGCGCCTTCATCCGGTGAGGGCGCGGGCGCCGGGCGGACCCGGACTCCACCTCATCCCCCCTTCCCTACTTCGCCCGCACCTTCAGTGCGGCGGTAGGCGCGGCAAACACCCGCTGGCCTTGGTTGTAGGTTTTCTTTTCATCCTTTTCCAGCCAAATGTAGGCGGAGGCGTTGCAGGCTGCCGACCCACAGACGAGTGCCGTACTCGGAAATCCCACAGGTTCGACTGGGTGAACATAGGCACGAGTCCTGCCTACGGGTGCGTGGGTCTTACATCTCATCAGTGCCATGGTGCATTGCTCCATATGCTCGACAACAAATCAGCCGCAGCCTCCCCGCGCCCTCATCCGGTCGAGGGCGCGGGCCAGCGTCATTGGCGGCGTGACCGCCGCAGCGGGGTGCCATCCCCTGTTCGCCAGAAAGGGGCCCCGCGCGACCACTGTAGTGGATAGCTTTTCCGTTGTCCATAGACACATTGTAATTGGTCGTTTGTCATGATAGCTTACGGGTGTCACGAGAGGCCCCGGCCCTCAATCGGGATAGGGGGAAACCTTGCGGCTCCCCCCTCCCACACCACCCGGCATGCGGGTCCGCACCGGGCGGTTCGGCGGGCTGAAGCGTCATGGCGCGGCCAAAGGATGTGTCCGCAGCGCAGTGAAGGATGCATTGGGGA
>JBGPEV010000526.1:0-2848 GCA_041482995.1 bacterium
CAAGCATCTGATGGTCATTGGGTACCGTTTGGTGTTCTCAAACAGAGCCTAGCCGCCCCGGGGCGGCGCGGTCGATCCCCGTACGATGAGCGTGGGCGGCAGTTGGACCGACTGCGGCGTCGCACCCGGCTGGGTGAGTTGCTCCAGCAACATGCGCGCCGCACGCGCCCCCATCTCATAGAGCGGAATGCGCACCGTCGTGAGCGGGGGGCGCACCTTGTCCACCAGGGGCATGTCGTTGAACCCGGTGATGGACACGTCCTCCGGGCAGCGCAGGCCGCGCTCGGCCAGGGCGTCGTAGCCCCCCAGCGCCAGCCGGTCGTTGGCGGCCACCACCGCAGTGAAGCGCACGCGCCCCCCCAGCAGCCTGCGCAGCGCCCGCAAGCCCTCTTCCTCCGCGAAGGCGGCGCAGGGGGCGATCAGGCGCGGGTCGGGCCGCAGTCTCGCGGCGCGCATCGCCTCGCGGAAGCCCTGCAGGCGCCGCTGGCCGGTCGAGAAGCGCGGCGGCCCGGCCAGGTGGGCGATGCGGGTGTGGCCGAGCGCCACCACGTGCTGCACGGCCAGATGCATCCCGCGCCGGTCCTCGTTCACTACGGCGTGGACGGGCGTGCCTTCGATGGTGCGGTTGATCAGCACCAGCGGGCCGCCCGCCGCCATGTATTTCGCCACCAGTGCGTCGCTGCGGTGGGCGGTGGCCAGGATCAGCCCATCCACCTGGCGCGCCTGCATCTTCTCCAGGATCAGCCGCTCCCGCTCCGGCTGGTTGTCCGAGTTGGCGATGATCGCCGTATAGCCGCCCCGATCCAGCACGGACTCGATGCCGCGGATGATGGGAGGAAAGATCGGATTCACCAGGTCGGGAACCAGCACACCGACCAGAAAGGAGCGGTTGGTCTTCAGGCTGTAGGCGAACGGATTGGGCGCATAGCCCAGGCGCCCGGCTGCGTCCGTCACGCGCCGGGCGATGTCCGCCGTTACCATCCCCCGCGTGCGGGGATTGAGCACCCGCGAGACCGTCGACGGATGCACGCCCACCCGCCGCGCCACGTCCCGCAGCGTCACCCGCGAGCGGGGCGCTCCTGTCGCTGAAGCATTCCTGGCCAAGGCCGGCTCCGGTGGCGCTGCGTCAGAGATCTCAGCGGGTATTCTAGCGGTTTTGCAATCGATTGCACGGCCTTTGCCGGTGGCAGCCCAGGGCGCCCGCAACGTCGGTCCATGCCCATGGAGGCGAGCGGGTAGTGGCAGGCGTCCCTGCCTGCCGCCTCGTGTCGAGCGGGCCGGGAGGTCCGCGGCTACCCCCTGCTGGCTGGTTGGCCGGACGTTGCGGGCGCCCTGAGCGGCAGCCGATCCGGACGCGCACCGCGGCGCCGCGTCACGAACATGATCTTTCTCCAATCAGTGCTTCAGGTTCCGTGGATAAAATGATCGGTGGCGTCAGTGCCCAACCGGGCGGAGCAAGCGCTGCGCCGCAAATCGGAGCGGAAGGAGGCAGGACGAGCCATGAAGCGCAGGCTGCAAGGCTGGCTGGGGGTGTTGTGCGCCGCCGCCCTGGCGGTGGGATTTCCAGGAGCGTTGGCCGTGGGCGGCGATGGCGCCGCCATCCGTCTGGAAAAGCTGGCGGCGGCGCCCCAGCGCGGCGCGCAGGCGGCCGCGCCGGCCGACAACCGTCAGCACCCCCGGGCACACCGGCTGCAGGTGCGCGCGGTTCAGGCCGATGGCCGGCCCGCCGTGGGTGTGCCGGTGCGCTTTGCCGTGGTCGCTACTCCCAAGGACGCTGGAGAGGTGGCGCTCCAACCTTCCGCCGCCACGACCGACGGCGCGGGCCGGGCGGAAACCCGGGTGATCCTGGGCGCGCGGGCCGGCGCCTACACGGTGGGCGCGACCCTGGCCGAAGCGCCGCCCACCCGCGCGCCGGTGCTCTTCGAGTTCCGCGTGCGCGACTTCAATTGGTGGATGTTGCTGACCATCGGACTGGCCGGCGGGCTGGCGGTCTTCCTCTACGGCATGAGCCTGATGAGCGACGGCCTGAAGAACGTCCTGGGCGACCGCCTGCGGAAAATTCTCGGCACCCTGACGTTCAATCCCCTCGGGGCCGTGGCGGTGGGAACCTTCGCGACGATGGTCTTCCAGAGCAGCAGCGCCACCACGGTGATGCTGGTCAGCTTCGTGCAGGCCCGCTTGATTGCCTTCACGCAGACCGTCGGCATCATCCTGGGCGCGCACGTCGGGGCCACGCTGACCACGCAGATCATCGCGTTCAGGATCACGGACTATGCGTTGCTGTTCGTCGCGGGCGGCTTCGGCATGATGCTGCTGGGCGGGCACGAACGGTGGAAGCACACGGGCCAGAGCCTGCTGGGATTCGGCATGCTGTTCTTCGGGCTGCAGGTGATGTCCGACGCCATGCGTCCGCTCGGCACCTATGAGCCGTTCCTCGATCTGATCCTGACGCTGGAGCAGCCCGTGCTGGGCATCCTGGTGGGTACGATCCTCACCGCCATCATTCAGAGCAGCGGGGCGTTCACGGGGATTCTCGTGGCCCTCGGCTCCCAGGGCCTGCTCTCCCTGGAGGCGGCCATTCCGCTGGTGCTGGGGGCCAACATCGGCACCTCCATCACGGCCGTGCTGGCCTCGATCGGCACGCGCCGCGAGGCCAAGCGGGTGGCCCTCGCCCACACCCTGCTGCAGACGGCGGGCGTGGCGCTTTTCATGGGCTTCATCCCGCCCTTCGCCGAGCTCGTGCGCTGGATTTCACCGGCAGGCGTAGCGGGCGAGGTGGGGCCGGCGGCGGCGGCACTGATCGTCCCGCGCCAGATCGCCAACGCCCACACCTTGTTCAACAGCATCG
>JBGPEV010000527.1:0-2847 GCA_041482995.1 bacterium
CTGGGGCCCTTGGCCATCGGCACCGACGGCGGCGGTTCGATCCGCATCCCCGCCGGTTTCTCCGGCATCTTCGGGCTCAAGCCGTCCTATGGGCGCGTGGCCAACTATCCGCCCAGTCCCTTTTTTCACTTGGCCCACGCCGGCCCCATGACCCGCACCGTGGCGGACGCCGCCCTGATGCTCTCCATCATGGCCGGGCCGGACGACCGGGACCGGCTTTCCCTGGAATCCGAACCCGAGGACTACTCGGACCGCCTGAAAAAAGGCATCAAGGGCAAGCGCGTGGCCTGGAGCCCCGACCTGGGCTACGCCCACGTGCAGCCGGAGGTGGCGACGGTCGCCGCCAAGGCCGCTAAGGCGTTCAAGGAACTGGGCTGCAAGGTCACGGAGGTGAACCCGGGCTTCGGCGATCCCACGGAGATGTTCACCGTGTTCTGGCTCTCCGGCGCCGCCGGCATGCTGAGGGACGCCCTGCCCCAATGGGAGAGCCGGCTCGATCCCGGCCTGGTGGACCAGGTGAAGCGCGGCATGGCCTACAGCGCGGCGGATTATGTGCAGGCGCAGATCGAGCGCCACGCCTATTGGGACAAGGTGCGCAAGTTCTTCGAGCGGTACGACCTGCTGCTCACCCCCTCGCTCGCGGTGTTGCCCTTCCGCACCGGCCTGAATCACCCGGATCAGGGGACGAAGGACGAGAAGGACTGGATGAACTGGACCCCGTTCACCTATCCCTTCAACCTGACCCATCTGCCCGCGGCCACGGTGCCCGCAGGCTTTTCCTCCGATGGCCTGCCCGTGGGCCTGCAGATCGTCGGGCGGCGCTTCGCCGACCGCACCGTGCTGCAAGCCGCCGCCGCGTTCGAAAAAGCGCGGCCTTGGGCCAAGGCGCGGCCGAAGGTGTAGAGGGGTCTGCTCACTTCGCCCCAGCGCTTCGCGACACCCCCTCCCCGTGTGCTCACCTCGCGACACTTTACGCGGTTTCTACATCAAAGGTTCAGAAACGCCATCCGTAGTAGGGGCGCGGCATGCTGCGCCCCTACCCCGCGGAATGTTCACGGAACGAATGGGAAATGGAATTAGTGGTTCGTCACGGCTTGTTTTTCGGATGGGTCGAAGATGCGGGGGTATCCAAAGGGGGATGCGGCGGAGGCACATCGTTCGCCCGCGGGGCCTCTATCCGGCCTTCAGCCACCTTTCCCCCAATAGCGGGGGAAAGGCATGACGCGGATGGACAGGGGCTACCGGGGAAGCGCGGTCAGCCTCCGTGCGGGGCGCAAGCAATACCCTTTCCCCGCTTTTGGGGGAAAGGGCAGGGATAGGGGCCGCAGGCGAGCGATGGGCCATGGAGATTGGTAATAACCCGAAAACTTAGCCGTGATCGACCATTAGAGGGGGCCGGGAGTCACGGCGCAGCCCGCCGCAGCCGGGTCAGTTCGCGGTCCAGCGCGTTTGCAAAGCGCTCCCGGTCCTTCGGCCCCAAGGGAGGCGGCCCGCCCTGGGCCAGGCCGGACTCCCGCAAGTCGTGCATCAGGTCGCGCGTCGCCAGGGCTTCCTTGACGTTGCTGGAGCTATAAACCACGCCGCGGGGATCGATGGCTACCACGCCCTTTTCCACCAGGGCGGAGGCGAGGGGGATATCCGCCGTGACGACGAGATCGCCGCTGGAACTGTGGGCCACGATGTGACGGTCCGCCTCGTCCACCCCGCCCCCCACCACGTCGATGCGGAGCAACGGGGAGCGCGGGACGAACATGCCGCTATTCGCCACCAGCGTGGCGGAGATGTGCAGCCGGACGGCGACCTTGAAGACCACTTCCTTGATCATCTGCGGGCAGGCGTCGGCATCGATCCAGATTTTCATCGTCTCGCTATCGGGTGCCGGTCCGTTTCTCGCCCGCTCCTTGCCCGACGTTACGGGAAGCGAGAGGGGGCCGCGTGGTGAGTGTGGGGTGGCGTTCACCCTCCCTGCAACTCCCGCCGCACGATGGCCGCGCCCTCGGCCAGCGCCTTGAGCTTGGCGAAGGCGGTCTCGCGGGCGAGGTACTTCATCCCGCAATCGGGCGCGGGCACGATGCGCTCGGGCGGCACGTGCTTGAAGGCGCGGCGGATGCGCCCGGCGACCGTCTGGGGAGACTCCACCAGCGGATCGCCCAGGCTGATGACACCCAGGATGATGGTCTTGCCGGCGAGCGCGTCCAACACGCGCAGGTCCAGGTTGGGCTGGGCGGCCTCGATGGAGATTTGCTGGGCGCTGCAGCCGGCTAATTCCGGCAGGAACGAGTAGCCGCTCGGCCGCTCGTGGACGACGTGCGCATAGCCGAAGCAGAGGTGCACGGCGGTGAGGCCGGGGATGCCCTCCAGCGCGCGGTTGATGGCCTTCACCCCGTAGCGCTTGGCCTTCTCGGCGCGGGCCTGCAGGTAGGGCTCATCGAGTTGCACGATGTCCGCTCCGGCCGCCTTCAGGTCGCGCGCCTCGGCGTTCACCGCCGCGGCGTAATCCAGCGCAAGCGCCTCCTCGTCCGAGTAGTGGTCGTTCTGCGCCTGCTGGGTCATCGTGAACGGCCCGGGCAGCGTGATCTTGATGGTGCGCTCCGTGTGGCGGCGCAGGAACTCCACGTCCCGCACTTCCACCGGACGCAGCCGGCGCACGGGGCCGTGGACGCGCGGCACGGGGTTGGCGTGGCCCGTGCGGTCCAGCGCGCTGCCGGGCCGGTCGATGTCCACGCCGGAGAGGGCCGTGGCGAAGCGGTTGGAGTAGCTCTCCCGCCGCATCTCGCCGTCGGTGAGGATGTCGATGCCGGCGCGCTCCATATCGTGGATGGCGATCAGCGTCGCGTCGTCCTGGGC
>JBGPEV010000528.1:0-2842 GCA_041482995.1 bacterium
CGCAGGTGGCGTTGAGGACGATCAGGCCGCAGATGGCATCCGCGGCGGGGGAGCCGTTGCAGACGTTGCCCCCCACGGTGGCCCGGCTCTGGATCTGCGTCGACCCGATCAGTTCCGCGCCTTCCACCAGCCCGGGAAAGTGCCGCACCGCCGCGGCGAGCTCTCCCAGCATGGCGCACGACACCGCGGCCCCCAGCCGCAATCCCTGGGCGGGGTTGAACTCCAGCACGTTCAGTTCGGGGATCTTCTTGATGTCCACCATGTGGCCGAGATCCTTCCGGCCGGCGCGGTATTGGATAATCAGGTCCGTGCCGCCGCCCAGCACGCCGACGGGTCCTCCCTTCCCGGAGAGCATTTTGATCGCTTCATCCAGGCTGCTGGGCGCGCTGAATTCCAGGGGTTTCACGTCGCGAGTCTCCCGCCGAAGCCGCCGCGTGGGCGGTTTGTATGCGAATCTCGACTTGTTCGAAGGCCACAGCCTAGCGGGAGCGATGGCAAATTTCAAGGGTTCCGGCGCGGATCGGCCTCTGGGGCCAAGCCGCGCGGGATCGGCCCGGAGCGCGGCCAGGGACGACCTGGCGGTCTTGTCAGCCCGGGCAATTCAACGAGAGGGTAGGGTAAGAGCGCGTTACAAAACGGCTGAACCACAACGACACAACGAACACGACGAGGTTTCGATAGATGCGGTTCGGCGCGAAACGGGGCTTCAAGTCTGCTCTGCGTTGTGTGCGTTGTGCTCGTCGTGGTTCAAGGCAGGTGGCAGTCTTGTTGGAAGGTCTAAATCTCTCGCGTACCCGTGCTATGAGTTCAATTGTTGACAGTCCTGACTTCGCCCCAGAGGCAACTTGATGACCCGGCCGAACCGGCGCTGGATACGGGCGGTGACCGCGCTCGCCATCGTCATTTCCGCCGGTCCAATCCGCGCTTCCGCCGCCCCGTTTGAATTCATGGCGATCGGGGACATGCCCTACGGCGCTACCGACAGCGTCACGCCGTCGCCCCAAGACCTGCAAGGGTTCGATCGGCTCATTGACGCCATCAACCGGCGGGTGCCTGCGTTCACGGTGCACGTGGGCGACATCAAGAAGGGGAGCGCGCCGTGTCAGCGACGCTACTTCGAGATCATCCGCGTCCATTTCGACCGGTTTGCCGATGCGATGATCTACACCCCGGGGGACAACGAATGGACCGACTGCTACCGCAGCCCAGCCGGACTGCAACCGCAGGCGGCGCTGGAGGCCGTGCGCGCGGTGTTCTTTTCCGACCCCCGCCAGAGCCTGGGGCGGCGTCCGCTGCCGTTGGTCACCCAGGGCGATCGGGCCGCATACCGCGCCTTTGTGGAGAACGCGCGCTGGCAGCAGGGCGGCGTGGTCTTTGCCACCCTGCACGTGGTGGGGGAGAACGACAATCTGCCGGACACCGCCGCGGGGGACATCGCCGAGCAGACGCAACGCTCCGCCGCGGCCCGGGCTTGGCTGGCGGAGACGTTCTCCCTGGCCCGCCAATCGGGCGCGCCTGGCGTCGCCCTGTTCATGCAGGCGGACCCCTGGCAACTGCCCCGCGGCTCGGGCAGGGAGTCGGCTTACACCGGCTTGCTCTTGGCCCTGGAACGGGAAGTCGCCGCCTTCCAGGGTGCGGTATTGCTCGTGCACGGGGATGGCCATACCTATTGCATCAATCATCCCCTGCGCGTGAAAGGCCGCGTGGCGGGCTCCTTCACCCGGGTCCAGGTGTTCGGGGATGGGGCCGTGCACGGCGTGCTCGTTGTCGTCGACCCGGGGACACCCCAGGTGTTCTTCCCGTCCACTTTCATCGTTGAGGGCAACCCCATTCGCGCGGAGGATTCGCGCTGCCCGGAATACAGGCCGTAACGCGAGCGCCTACTGCTCGTGCCACGCCGCGATCCGCCCGGGGGCCAACTCCCGCAGGCGCTGGGCGGCGCCCGCGTGGAGCAGCGTGAAGGGCGAGCGGGGGTCGCCCGTGCGGACAATGGCGGCCTTGCCTTCGGCCAGGCGCCGGGCGGCATCGTCGCTGACGCCGAGGAACTCGATCTCCTGGCCCTGGGCGATGAAGTAGTAGGAGCGGTTGCCTTCCCAGTGTTCGATCCGGCCGTCCCGCAAGGCGGCATCGATCTGCGCGGCGGCGCGGAGTTCCGCCTGCAGGGCTTGCTCGCGGGCCTCCTGCTCCGTCTTGCGCTGGGCCGCCAGCCGCCGGTCCGCCTCGCGCTGTTGCTCCACCTGAAGGGCCAGGGCGGCCCGCTCGGCCTCCGCGCGCCGCTCGATCTCCTCCCGGCCCGTCTGCTTGGTTTCCACCCGCTGGGAATGGGCGGCGCGCTTGGCGTCCTTCTTGGACACCAGCCCGGCCTTCAGCATCTGGTCTTTCAGGGTGGGCATGGCGTGCTATCAACCCAGAAATGTCAAACTGCTGCTGCCTCCCCGGCACAGCCGGGAGTCTCCCATAAATGCGAACGCATAGGGCGGAAATGAAGGTGAGGGACTACTTGGCAATCGGGTTGTCTGTCTCTACGGAGGACTCCCCATGGCCCGTGCTCCGAAGGCCAAGCTGTCCACCCGATTTCACGGTGCCATTGATAAGGATACCGCCCAGGCACTGAAGGAACTCGGCGGGCGCATCGAGTCATCCCAGACCGCATGCTTCTCCGTAACGAAACGGCCCGACTTTCCGCCTACCGGCGTGCCATCTATCTCGCGGTCTCGCGCAAGATCAAGCGGCGCACTTCATGCAGATCACGAGCAACGAATGTGCAGAGTCCTCGAATTTCGTCCGTTGGATCGAGAAGGTCTGGCACCATCACCGTCATCATGCCAGCAGAGGATGCCGA
>JBGPEV010000529.1:0-2839 GCA_041482995.1 bacterium
ACACGGCGGTGACGGCGCTGGTGTTGGCGGAACGGAAAACCTGACCCGGCTGGCCCACTGGGGGTGCTTCGGAGCGGCTCATGGCGGCGAACACCAACCTGCGGTGCTGGTCTTGCGGCGATTCCCTCGCGCCCGTGCCCCTGCCGTTCGGACGGCGGGCCGAGTGTCCCAATTGCGAGGTGTTCATCCACTGCTGCCGTCAGTGCGATTTCTACGATTCCGGCGTGAGCAAGTCCTGCCGCGAGACCTCCGCCGAGGAAGTATTTGACAAGGAGCAGGCCAACTTCTGCGACTACTTCCGGCCCCGCGCGGGCCTGGCGGCCAGTGGCGATCCCCAGGCGGCGGCCGCGCGCGCCAAGCTGGCGAATATCTTTGGCGAGAGCCTGCACGGCGGCAAGCCCGGGGCCGGGGAGGCCGCCGCACCCGCCGCCCAGTCCGACGGCGAGGCGGAGGCGGCGCGGCGCAAGTTGGAGTCGTTGTTCGGAAAAACGAAGACATAAGGAACTGCAAAAAACTTTTCTCACCACAAAGGACACGAAGGACACGAAGGAACAGCAAGGACTGCGGGATCGATCTGACTGGGATTGGCAGGTCTAGCCTGCGCGGTACATCGGGGGCCGGGATGGGCCGCAAGAAAAACAGCGCAGTCCTTTGTGTCCTTCGTGTCCGGAGCCTGCCCTCGAGCGCAGCGAAGGGTGGTGAATGCAGTTGCAGTTGCGGTTCGTCAGCCGCTGCGCAGCAGGGAGGTGATGACGGGGATGCCGATCAGGGTGCCGAGCGAGGCGCCCAGGTTCACCAGCACCACCACCAGCAGGATGCGCGTCACGCCGTTGCGCCAGAAACCCCGCACGCTCAGCACGTCCGCCGCCAGACTCTCGAAGTCCTTCACCTTGGGCTTGCGCACGAACGCCTCCACCAGGCCCGCAACCCAGCCCGCGGCCAGGAGCGGATGCAGGGTGGTGAGCGGCGCGGCCAGGAACGCGCTCAGCACCGTGAGCGGGTGGGGCAGCGCCAACAGGGCGCCCAGGGCGGCCATGCCCCCCGTGACCAGGATCCACCACTTCGCCATGTTCAGGCTCACCCCGGCGCCGCCGCGGACGAAGCCCCAGACGATCAGCCCCAGGATGAGCGCGGGGATGCCCCATTGCACGGCGGTCGCGATCTTGCCCGCGGGCGGAGTTTCCAGCAGCGGCGCGATGTCTTCCGGCGGCGCGCTCGAGCGCAGGCGTTCCACGATGCCCCGCAGATGCCCGGCGCCCACCACCGCCACGATGCGCGCTCCGGGCGCCGTGCGAATGCGATGGGCGAGCACGGTGTCCCGCTCGTCGATCAACGTCAGCTTGGCCTGGGGAAACGCGGCGGCGAATTGCTCCATCACCTGGGAGAGCATGTCCTGCTCCTTCAGGGCTTCGATCTCGCGCTCGGAGATGTCGGGGCTGGCGATCAGCACGGCCATCAGCTCGGCGAGCAGCTTCGCCTTGTTCCAGAAGCCCAGGCGCGCCCAGGTGCGGCGCAGCGTCACCTGGATACTCCGGTCGGCCATCACCATCCGGGCGCCCGCCGCCTCGCCGGCCTCGATGGCCGCCAGCATGTCCGCCCCCGGCGCGATGCCCAGCTTTTCCCCCAGCTTGCGCTGAAACGCGGAGAGCACCAGGTGGGCCAGCAGCAGCGTGGCCTGCTTCTTCCGCACGATCTGGAACACGTCCATTTCGCGGAACGCCGCCCCACCGGCCAGCGCCTGGCGGCGCGGCTCGCACAGTTCCACGCACACGGTGTCGGGCCGCACGGCGGCGATCGCCTGCCGCACATCCTCCACGCTGCGGCTGGAAATGTGCGCCGTGCCCAGCACGTGGATGGTGCGCCCGGGCAGGGTCACCACCGCCACGCCGGGGGGCAAGGGCGGTTGCGCGGCGCCGCTGCCGCCGGGTTGAAGATTCACGCCGTTGCGCTCCGCGGTGAGGGGCCGTGCCGCTGGGTGAGGGCGGTCAGGAGCCGGTCAATCAACCCCTCGAAGCCGCCGTTGGACATGACCAGCACCACGTCCCCGGGCGCGGCTTGGGCCGTCACCAGGTCGACGATGGCCTGGGTGCTCTCCGGCGCGTCGGCGGCGCGGCCGCAGGCCCGGATTGCCTCCGCCACTTGGCCGCTGTCCAGCCGTTCGACCCCCGCCGAATAGCCGGACTGGAACGCCGGCGCGATCACCGCACGGTCGGCACCCAGGAAGGCGGCCGGAAACTGGTCGCGGAACACCGCGCTGCGGGCGGTGAAGCTGCGCGGCTCGAACACGGCCCACAGCCGGCGGCGGGGATAGCGCTGGCGCATGGCGGCGATGGTGGCGCCGATGGCCGTCGGGTGGTGGGCAAAATCGTCGATGACCACGATCCGGTTCACCTCGCCGCGCACTTCCTGGCGCCGCTTCACCCCCTGGAAGGAGTCGAACGCCCGCTGGATCGCGGGGACAGCCAACCCCAAGTGCTGCGCCGCCACCAGCACGGCCGTGGCATTCTGCGTATTGTAGCCGCCCGCCATGGGCACCCGCCACGCCTGGCTCGCTCCCTGCCAGCGGGTGACGAAGCGGGCGCCCGCTCCGTCCGGCGCCCATTGGGTGACCTGACACTGGGCGGCATCCGAGAAGCCGTAGGGAATCACCGGGCAAGTGGCTTGCCCGAGCAGGGCCGCGACATTGGGGTCGTCCACGCAAGCGACCACCCGGCCCTCGCTGGGCAGGCTGCCCAGCAGCTTGGCGAATTGCAGGCGGATCGCTTCCAAGTCCGGGTAGATGTCCGCGTGGTCGTATTCCAGGCTCGTGAAGATCAACGTGGTGGGGCGGTACTTGAAG
>JBGPEV010000530.1:0-2836 GCA_041482995.1 bacterium
ATACCTTCGCGCTGCAAGACCCTGACGGCCGGCGCTTCCTGGCCGAGGTGGTGCAGGTGGAGCGCCACGCGGCGCTGGTGCGGCCCATCCAACCCCTCGCGGTTCCCGCCCTGCCGCCGGTGCGGCTCTCGCTGCTGCTCGGCGCGGTGAAGGACAAGGCGCTCGAGTTGACCCTGCAGAAGGCCACCGAGTTGGGCGTGGCGCTGCTGGACATTTTCCCCACCCAATACTCTCCCGTCGCCGCCGGCGACATCACCGCCGCCCGCACCTTGGCGCGCTGGGAACGCATCCTGAAGGAAGCCTGCAAGCAATCGGACCGGCAGTATCCGCCGGAGCTGCGCACGTCCGGGGGGTTGGACGCGGCCCTGCGGGCCGCCGGCGGGGCCGCCCTGCGCCTGGTGCTGGATCCGCGGGGTGAGGAGGCCGCGGCCGTGCTGGCGGAGTGCGCGGGGGCGGCTTCCGCGGCGGTGCTGGTCGGCCCCGAGGGCGGACTCTCCCCGGAGGAGGTGGCGCTCGCCCGGGGCGCGGGCTTCCGCCCCGTGCGCCTGGGCGGGCTGATCTTGCGGGCCGAGACGGCGGCGCTTGCCGCCGCCGCCGTGGTGCTACTTGGGATGACGCCCGCGGGACGATGAGCCCCGCACCGGGGCCCGATAGTACCGGGTCGGGTCCGGGACGCCGGCATCCGCGAAGCCCTGCCGGCGCAAGATGCAACTGTCGCAGTGGCCGCAGGCCAGATCGCCCTTGGGGTCGTAGCAGGAATGGGTGATGCTGTAGTCCACCCGCAGCTCCAGTCCCCTGCGAATGATCTCCACCTTGCTCATGTGGATCAGCGGCGCATGGATCGTGGGGCCCGCTCCTTCCACGGCGGCCTTGGTGGCGTAATTGGCCAATTGCTGGAAGGCGGCAATGAACTCCGGCCGGCAATCGGGATAGCCGGAGTAGTCCACTGCATTGACGCCGATGAAGATCGCCCGTGACCGCAGGACTTCCGCCCAAGCCAAGGCGTAGGCGAGAAAGATCGTGTTGCGGGCCGGGACGTAGGTCACAGGAATGGACTGCATTTCCTTGACGTCCCGGTCCTTCGGCACCGGGATCGTGTCCGTGAGCGCGGAGCCGCCGAAGACCCGCAGGTCAATATCGACGATACGATGGGCCGTGGCGCCCAAGCGGGCGGCCACCGTACGCGCCGCCTCCATTTCCACCGCATGGCGTTGCCCATAGGCAAACGTCAGGCAGTAGCAGTCGAAGCCATCATGCCTGGCCAATGCCAGCAGGGTGGAGGAATCGAGCCCCCCACTCAACAGCACCACCGCCTTCCGTTGTTCCATTGCTTCAATCGGCTAGGAAGTTCGTTTCACCCAGTGTGCACTGGCTGCTGACCCCGTGCCAGTCGGGAATGGATGTTCCGCTGCCCAAAAGCAGCGCAGATGCGCGATTCATTGTGTTTTGGAAGAAAAAGACCCATAGTGTTACCTTGAGGTTTGCAATTAGCTGATGCGCCTCAGGGTCAGTAAAGTCGGCTAGGAGAAGGAAGCGCGCGGAGCGCGTCGCTTCAATCCCTAGCGAGATTCTACGGAACCCAGGAGCCGAGATTGCGTTACACAGGGTTATGCACACCACCACCCGCGCGGATTCGCGCCACACGGTGGCATCGAAGACGATTTACCGGCATGTCCGACTTAGGCGCTGACCCCCTGGCAGCGCCGTGGAAACCGCCCGGTAACTGGAGGTATGCACGCCCCCGCCTGTCGGCCGGACGAACCGATAGGTGCCGCGCTGTGAATCGCGGCAGGCCGGTTGGACTGGGCCTCGCTGACCGAAGGGCCCGGCGCATCGCCAGCACCGGCTGAGGCGCTGGCGCAAGGCGGGGCGGCCCGGCAGCGCCTCCCTGAAACCGGGACCACGATAGGAGAACACGGTTCCAATGTCAATACCGCCAACACTTTCAAATGGCGCCAACCGCTCCCGGCTCCGCAACCCGGGCTTTCACGCCCGGCTCAAGCAATTGGTGGGCGCGGAGCGGCCCTATACCTGGGCCGACCGGATCGGGATATCCAAGGGCGCCTTCACGCGCATCTGGAAGGAGGGCACGGTTCCAACCTCGGAACTGATCTTGCGCATCCGGGCGGCGACGGGCGTGTCGCTCGACTGGCTACTCACGGGAGAGGGAACCGCCGGCAGCCCGGCGTATCGGGCCGCCGACGACCTGATTCTGGTGCAGATGCACAAGGCGACCGGAGCGCGCCGCCGCTCGCCGCAACGGGCCCCGCGCCACCGGGAGGACTACGTCGCCCTGCGGCGGGAGTGGATCGTCCAGCGCCTGCGCGCCAATCCCGACGACCTGGCGTTCGTCACGGTGAAAGAGGAGTCCATGGCTCCGACCCTGGCCAACGGCGACTTGGCCCTGGTGGATTGCGGAGCCAGAACCGTCGACGAGGATGGGATTTACGTGCTTCAACAGGATGCGAGTCTGCGGATCCGGCGGGTGCAACGCCTGGACGGTAACCGGTTCCAGGCGCTGTCGGACAATCCCCGCTATCTCCCGTTCACGTTCCGGCTCACGGCACGGTTCTCGATCGTGGGGCGCGTCGTGTGGGTGGGCAAGCGCATCTGACAGGCTGGCTAGAGCAACGAACCCGGAGGCACCAGCTCGTCGGGGGCCGCCCCGTCCCATAGGGTCATCTGCCGCACGTCCTCGGCCGCTTCGGAATCCCCATCCAATTGGGAGACCCCCAGTCCCAGCAGGCGCAGTTTTTGGCCGACCCACCCGGACTGCCGATAGAGTTCCCGTCCGACGGCGAACAGGGTCTCCGCATCGTCGACCGCGTGGGGAAGG
>JBGPEV010000531.1:0-2835 GCA_041482995.1 bacterium
CATCGCCAAGATCCACGGCTGGTGCCTGGGGGGCGCGTCGGAAATGGCGCTGTTGGCGGACCTCGTGATCGCCGCGGACGACGCGCGGCTCGGCACGCCGTACTCCCGGGTCTGGGGTTGCCACCTCACCGGCATGTGGATCTACCGCCTGGGGCTGACGCGCGCGAAGATGTTCGCGCTCACGGGTGAGTCCATCAGCGGCAAGGAGGCCGCGGAGATTGGGCTGATCAACCTCTCCTTTCCCGCCCGGCGCCTGGACGCGCAGGTGAAGCGCTGGGCGAACCGCCTGGCGCAGATTCCCGTGACCCAATTGGCCGCCATGAAGCTCATCACCAACCAGGCCTTCGAGAACATGGGCCTGCAGACCACCCAGTATCTGGGCACCATACTGGACGGCTACATGCGGAACACCCCGGAGGGCAAGGCGTTCGTGAAGAAAGCACGGGAAAAAGGGGTAGGAGCGGCGGTCGCCGGGCGGGACGCTCCGTTCGGCGACTACAGCCAGGGCCCGCCCAGCAAGCGGCCGCGCAAGCGCCGTTGAGGGGGCCGCTCCCTTGCCGGGAGCGCGCGCCACGGGGTTCAGGGCTGGCCCGTCCCCAGTTCCTTGCGGCTGGCGAGGGCCACGGTGTTCAGCCGGGATCCGCCGTCGATGTCGATGTCCGCGCCGTTGATGAAGCCGGCTGCCTCCGAGCAGAGGAAGGCCACCAGGCCGGCCACTTCTTGCGGCGTGCCGATGCGGCGCGCCGGAGTGGACGCCGCCACGTGCGCCACGATCTCCCGGGGCATGGCCTGGACGTTCTCGGTGCCGATCAGCCCGGGCAGCACGGCATTGCAGGTGATCCCCTTGCGGCCATACTCCAGGGTCACCGTGCGCGTCAGCCCCAATAGCCCGGCTTTGCTTGCGGCATAGCCCACCTGATGGTACAGGCCCCCGCGGGCGGCCATGGAGCTGAGGTTGACGATGCGGCCCCAGCCCCGCTCCGCCATGGGGCCGATCACGGCCTGGATCATGTTGAAGGCGCCGGTCAAATTCACGGAAAGTTCCCGTTGCCAAGCGGCCGGCGTCATCTTGGCCAGTGGGGCGATGTTGTTCACGATGCCGGCATTGTTGACCAGCCCGTCGATCGTGCCGAGCCGGGCGCCCAACGCCTCCACTCCCCGGCGCACCTGATCCGGATCGCTCACGTCCCCCAGCGCCCAGGCCACGCCGTGCCCGAGGGCGGCCACCTCGTCGGCCACGCGCTGCACGGCGTCGCTCAGGTCGAACAGGCCCACATTGGCCCCTTGCCGAGCCAACTCCAGTGCGCACGCCCGGCCGATGCCCCGGGCCGCGCCCGTGATCACGATGCCCCGTCCATTCATTCCCATGCTGGCCCCCTGCCTGGATGTTCCGCCCCGATTGCGCCGCTGCGCCGGAGGTGCTCCCCCTTATATAGCATGACCGGCCCCCCGCGCTGGACCGAACCGCCGGGCGTGGCCGATCGGCAACGGCTCCAGCCGCCGGTGGGGGCGGAAATCGGCCGCCCTGGACAATGCCGCCGCGCCCGGCGTAAGGGTGACGCTGGCTTTGCGCCGCGAGTTGCCGCGCGCCGCCCCGCCACCCGCCACCTTCCGGAGCACCGCCTCATGAGCACCAATGGAAATCTGCCGCTCTCCCGCTTCACCGTGCTGGACCTGACCCGCGTGCGTTCCGGCCCCACCTGCGTGCGCCAACTGGCGGTCTGGGGGGCGTGCGTGTTCAAGGTCGAGTCGCCGGAGGCGCTGGAACCGGCGGACGCGCTGGGCGGACCCCGCCACGGGTCGGACTTCCAGAACCTGCACCGCAACAAGCGCTCGCTCACGCTCAACCTGAAGGACCCGGACGGGCTGGCCATCTTTAAGCGGCTGGTGAAGCAGGCCGACGTGGTGGTGGAAAACTACCGGCCGGACGTGAAGGGGCGGCTGGGGGTGGACTATGCCGCGCTGCGCACGGTCAATCCGCGCATCGTGCTGGGCAGCATCTCGGGCTTTGGGCAGGACGGGCCCTATCGCGACCGCCCGGGTTTCGACCAGATCGCCCAGGGCATGGGCGGGCTGATGTCCATCACCGGCCTGCCGGGCCAGGGTCCCGTGCGGGTGGGCATCCCCGTCGCCGACCTGTGCGCGGGCATCTTCTGCGCCCAAGGCATCCTGGTCGCTCTGCTGGAGCGGGAAGTCTCCGGAGAAGGCCAGTGGGTGCAGACCTCCCTGTTGCAGGCGCAAATCGCCATGCTGGACTTCCAGGCCACGCGCTGGCTGATGGACAAGGAGGTGCCGCCCCAGGCGGGCAACAATCACCCCACGAGCATCCCCACCGGCGTGTTCGCCACGTCCGATGGACACATCAACATCGCCGTGGCCGGCCAGGAAATCTGGGAGCGCTTCTGCCGCGCCATCGGCGCCACGACTTGGCTGGAGGACCCGCGCTTCACCACGGGCAAGCTGCGCTCCACCCACCGCACCGCGCTCAATCCGTTGATCCAGGAGTACCTGAAGACGAACAGCAGCCAGTTCTGGATCGACAAGCTGAACGGCGCCGGCATCCCCTGCGGGCCGATCTACTCCATCGACCAGGTGTTCGGCGACCCGCAAGTGAAGCACCTGGGCATCGCTCAGCCCGTGCAGCACCCCAAGCTGGGCACGATCAACCTGGTGGGCCAGCCCTACGTGCTCTCCCGCACCAACTCCTCCATCCGCACCGCGCCCCCCGAGCGCGGCCAGCACACGGACGAGATCCTGGCCGGCCTGGGCATCGCCAGGAGCAGATCGCCGACTATCACAAGCGCAATGTGGTGTAGGGCGATTGGGAGGGGGCGA
>JBGPEV010000532.1:0-2835 GCA_041482995.1 bacterium
AGGCATCGGTCATGCGCCCGGCCGCATTGAGGCGCGGGGCGATCTGGAAGCCGATGGTGCGCGCGGTGACCGCCTTTTCCACCCGCGCCACCGCCAGCAGGGCCTGCACGCCGGGGCGGCGCTGGATGCGGTTGAGCACCTCCAGCCCGGCGCGGGCCAGCACGCGGTTCTCGTCCAGCAGCGGCACCACGTCGGCGATGGTGCCGATGGCGACCAGGTCCAGGTAGTCCTTCAGGTTCGGTTCGGGCCGCTGGGCGCTCCACCAGCCCTTGTCGCGCAGGCGTTCGCGCAGGGCCATCATCAGCTTGAGCGTGACGCCGCAGCCGGAAAGCTTCTTGAACGGGTAGGGGCAGCCCGGCTGGACAGGATTGACCACGATGCCCGGCGGCACGCCCTCCGCGCGGGGCAGGTGGTGGTCCGTGACCACCGTGCGCACGCCCGCCTGTTGCAGCCGCTCCACCTCGGCAATGGCCGTGATGCCGTTGTCCACGGTGACGATCAGCGCGGGCTTCAGCTCCAGCAGGGCGTCCACCGTGCGCGTGGTCAGGCCGTAGCCGTGGCCGAAGCGGTTGGGGATGAAGGTCCGCAGTCCCTGCGCCCCGGCGGCCCGCAGGAAGTGCGTGAGCATGGCGCTGGACGTGATGCCGTCCACGTCGTAGTCGCCAGAGACGACGATGGGCAGGCCCGCCTCCAGGGCCTCCCCGATCGCCGCCACGGCCTCGGTCATGCCCTTCAATTCGAACGGATTGTGCAGGTGCTGCATGCTGGGGCGGAGGAAGCGCTGGGCGGCCTCCGCGGTCTCCACCCCGCGGCGCAGCAGAATCTCCGCCACCACCGGATGCAGGCCCGCCTCGCGGCAGAGCCGGTCGCGCAGATCGGCGGGCGGCGGATCGTGCAACACCCAACGCCTGCCGCTCTGCCGATCCGGACCGGATGCCATGGGGGGCGGCCTTGCTGGGCTGGCCTGCGGGATGGCGCGGCGGTGGGATGCCGGGCCGATTGGCGAAACGGTAACGCCGCGGGGATGACGGGTCAACTGGAGAACCGCGGCCTCGCGGCGCGGACCCAACCTCCAAAGCTCCCCGTGGGCGTTAACCTTGGCGCATCGTCCGGTCTCCACGCCCGCTCCGCGGGTCCCGTCCCACCGTAGCGTGCGCCCCTACCGTTTCCGGGCCGCGGGCTTCTTGGCGGCGGGTTTCTTCGCCCCAGTCGGGCGTTTTTGCTCGAACGCGTCCAGCCGGTCCCGCAGGGCTTTGTTTTCCTTGGCCACCGTATCCACGTCCGTGCGCAGGGCCTGCATCTCGGCCGGCTTGGCCGCCCCTTCCCGCAAGGCCGCGCGCACGTTCTTGGCCAGCCGCACGATGCGCCCATCCACCTCCCGATCGGCGACGCGGTTGAGAATGGGCAGGGCATCCAAATCGCCGATGGATTCCAGCGCCCGGAGCGCCGCCATCTTGCCGCGGAAGGTGGAGGCCGGCTGCTCGCGCTGCTCCGCCACGCTCCGCAACAAATCCAGGGCCGCGGGGCGCAGGGTCATGTGGCGGCGGGCCAGCTCGCCCAAGGCGCGAATGGCCGCGCCCCGCGCCAGCGGTGGAGCGCCGTAGCGCATACCGGTTTCCGCGATGCCCAGCGTCTTCTCCTGGCCCAGTTCGGCCAGGCCGTCGTAGGCGCCGCTGCGCACCACCTCCGCATGGGAGTTGCGCTTCAAGTAGGTGCCGATCCATTGCACGGCCTTGGGCGCGCGGCTGCGGCCCAGCGCCCGCGCCACTTCCGCTTCCACATAGTACGAACCGTCGCCCTGGCCGGCCTTCTTCTCCAGCGCCTTGGCCACCGCGGCATCGTCCTTGAAGTGTCCCAGCGCCTCGACGACGGCGCGGCGCGCCTTGGGGTGCTTGGTGCCCAGCGCGCCGATCAGCACGTCCCGCGCGGCCGGACCGCCGATCTTGCCCAAGGCCCGGGCGATGCGCTGCTGCACGCCCCAGAACTTCTCCCGCCCCAGGGCCTTGGCCAGGGCCTTGATCACGGAGTCCGACGGCTTTTCCACCAGGGCCGCCGCCGCCTCGATGCGGGCCACGGCGTTGGGCGCCTCGCTCAACTGCATCAGCAACAGGTCCTGGGGCTTGTTGAACTTGACCGTCTTCACCGGACATTCGAAGTCCGGATCGAGGATCGCCATGGAGGGCTTGTGGTCCATGGGGTAAACCATGCGCGTTTCCTGCCCCTGGACGATCAGGGGCAGCACCCGCAGCTTGCCCCCCACGTGAAATCCCACCTTGAGCGGCAGCCGGAAGTAGGGCTTGTGCTTCTCCTCCTGAGTGCCGTCCTCGTAGGGCCGGGTCTGCTTCACCACCAGTTCCACCAGCCGTTCCTCGGCCTTCCAGGCGTAGGTCACTTCCAGGGCCGGATAGCCCGCGCTCAAGATCCACTGGTGGAACCACCAGTCGTAGTTGACGCCCGTGGCGGACTGGACGGCGCGCGCCAGGTCCACGGTCTCCGCCACGTTCCAGCGGTGCCGCTCCAGGAAGTGCTTGAGCACGCCGCGGAAGGTGGACTCGCCCAGCAGCGCGTGCAGGTGGCGCAGGCGCACGGCCCCGCCCGGATAGAGATGGGCGTCGAACAGGTCGATCGGCGACTCGTAGCGCTGGGTCACCAGGGGCCGGCGGTAGCGGACGTCCTCGGCGAAATAGGCCTCCGCGTCCCGCAGCATCTGGTAGTCGAACTCTTCCTTGCCCTTGCTCTCCCGCAGATAGAGCCCCTCCAGATAGGTGGCGAAGGACTCGTGCAGCCACGCGTGGGCCCAACTGCGGCACGTCACCAGATTGCCGAACCAGCTAT
>JBGPEV010000533.1:0-2831 GCA_041482995.1 bacterium
AGGGCCTATCAGGCCGAGCCACCCGGCGACAACCGCGGGGCGTCCGCAATGTGCGGCTCCCCAGACAGCAGAGAGTAGTCGCGGGCCTCCTGGCCCGCCCGGCGCGAGGCGGCAGGCGGGGACGCCTGCCACTACCCACTCGCCGTTGAGGGCATGGCTCGGCCTTACGGGCGCCCTCGCGAAAGCCGCCCCTTCACGACAACCGCGGGGCGTCCGCAATGTGCGGCTCCCCAGACAGCAGAGAGTAGTTGCGCACCTCCTGGCCCGCCCGGCGCGAGGCGGCAGGCGGGGACGCCTGCGACTACCCAGTCGCCGTTGAGGGCATGGCTCGGCTTCACGGTCGTCCTGGCGACAACCGCTTCCCCGCTTGCACCGGACTCCCGGCGATGCCACGCTGACGGACGGTGCTCAGCCCGGTGCGTGCGGGGTGTCCCGCGCACCCGGCCCAATGGGGTTCCGCCCGTCATGAAGAAAATCCAGGATCACTACTTCAAGCAGGCCAAGCGCGAGGGGTTCGCGGCGCGTTCCGCCTACAAGCTGGAGGAGATCGACCGCCGCCGCCGGCTGCTCCGGCCCGGGATGCGCGTCCTGGACCTCGGTTGCGCGCCGGGCTCGTGGCTGCAGTACGCCGCGCAGCGGGTCGGGCCGCAGGGCCGCGTGCTGGGGGTGGACCTGCAGCCGGTCACGGTGCCGCTTCCCGCGCAGGCGCGCGCCCTGCAAGCCGATGCATTCGAGACCGCACCCGAGGCGCTCTTGGACGGCGGGCCGCTCTACGACTTGGCGATCAGCGACATGGCGCCCAAGACCACGGGCATCCCCAGCGCGGACGCCGCCCGCTCGGCCGAGTTGGCGCTGCGCGCCCTGGCGTTGGCGCAGGCCCTGCTCAAGCCGGGGGGCTGCCTGCTGGCCAAGCTCTTCCAGGGCGGCCGCACGGCGGAAGTGCGCGCCGCCTTCGCCCGGAGCTTCGAGCGCGTGAGCGTGGAGAAACCCAAGGCCTCCCGCGCGGAGAGCGTCGAGGTGTACTTGCTCGGCGCCGGGTTTCTTGGCCAGGCTGCGGCCCGCGGCGCGGAACCGGGCGGGGCACGCACAGCGCCGGAGCAGCCGTGAGCACGCTCTACCTGGACCTGGCCGGCGGCATCTCCGGCGACATGACGGTGGCCGCGCTGGTGGACCTGGGCGTGCCCCTGGACGTGCTGCGCGAGGCGCTGGAGGCCATCGGGCTCGCGGAAGTCGAGATCGAGACCGTGCGCGAGCAGCGCCACCAGATCGCGGGCACGCGCTTTCTCGTGCGCCATCGCGGCGGGCGGAAGGCCGACGGCGGAGTGGAGCACGACCCGAAACGGCGCGCCGTGGCCCGGGTGACGGGAAGCCTCCCGGAGCACACGCACCGCCCCTATCGCGCCATCCGCGCGCTGCTGGAGCGGAGCGCCCTGGCGCCTGCCGTGAAGGAGGCAGCCCAGCGCGTGTTCCGCGTGCTGGCCGAGGCGGAAGGCGCGGTGCACGGCGTGGCCCCGGACGATGTGGAGTTTCACGAGGTCGGCTCCTGGGACGCCATCGCGGACGTGGTCTGCACGGCGGCGGGGCTGGCCCACCTGGGCGTGGGCACCGTCTATTGCTCACCCGTGCCCGTGGGCAGCGGCACCACCCGCACGGCGCACGGCGCCATTCCCGTGCCGGGGCCGGCCACGTTGCGCCTGTTGCAGGGCTTCCCGGTGCTGCAGGGCCCACCGGCGTTCGAACGCACCACCCCCACCGGCGCGGCGATCCTGGCGGCCTTGGCCCGGCCGGCTCCGCAGCCGTTCGCCTATACGCCTGAGCGCATCGGCATCGGGCTGGGCAGCGCCGATCCGCCCGAGGTGGCCAACCTGCTGCGCGCCGTGTTGGTAAGGACAGAGGCAATCCCCGCGGGCGTTACTCAGGAGACCGTGGAACTGGCCGCCGCCAACCTGGACGACGCCAATCCGGAGTGGATCGGCTATGCGATGGAGCGCCTGCTGGCCGTGGGGGCGCTGGACGTGGCGCTGCTGCCCCTGCAGATGAAGAAGAATCGCCCGGGCACGCAGATTCAGGTGCTCTATCCCCCCGCGTTGCGCGACGCCGTGCTGAGTGTGTTGCTCAGCGAATCGACCACGCTGGGCGTGCGCTTCCAATCCTGGGAACGCTGGGTGCTGCCGCGCCGTGCCCACACGGTGCGCACCGCCTGGGGCGAGGTCGCGGGGAAGGTCGCCGAGTTCGGCGGGCGTGCGCGCTTCGCGCCGGAGTTCGAGGCCTGCCGCGCGCTGGCGCTGCGGCACGGTGTGCCCCTGCCCGAGGTGTATCGGGCCGCGCAGCGGGCGTGGGAGGAGACCGAATCCTCGTAGGGGCGCAGTAGGGGCGCAGCATGCTGCGCCCCTACTCTGGCGATGCGGGCCGCGCTGGGTTATGGTGAGCGAGGAGAGGAACCATGCCGATCACCGAACAGTTGCGTACTGCCACCGAGTTGGAAGCGGCCGGGGCATCTCATGCTCTCGCCCAGGTGCTTGCCCGCAAGTTCGAGGAGTCCGCGGCGGCTGCGCGCGACGCGACGCTGGACGCCTTCACCGCGGAAATGAAATTGTTACGCGCTGAACTGAACAGCAGGTTTGACAAGATCGATGGCCGGTTTGAGAAAATTGACGGCCGGTTTGAGCAGATCGAAAGCCGGTTTGAGAAAATTGATGGCCGGTTCGACAACATCGAAGGCCGGTTTGAGAAGATCGATGGCCGGTTTGAAAAGATTGAAGGCCGGTTCGAGAAAATCGATGGCCGGTTTGAGAAAATCGATGGCCGATTTGAACAGGTCGACGGCAAAC
>JBGPEV010000534.1:0-2829 GCA_041482995.1 bacterium
ATGGCCCACATCGCCGGGCTGATCGCGGGCCAGGCGCTGGCCAACCCGCTTGACTCAGGGTTCCACGTCATCACCACCACCACGCACAAGACCCTGCGCGGGCCGCGGGGCGCCATGATCCTCAGCAAGGGCAAGGTGGGCAACCCGCTGCGCGCGCCGGAGAAGACCCTTGAGAACCTGCCCACGCTGATCGACCGCGCCGTGTTCCCCGGGCTGCAAGGGGGGCCGCACATGCACCAGATCGCCGCCATCGCCGTCGCCCTGAAGGAGGCCGCCACGCCCGAGTTCCGCGCCTACGCCGCCCAAGTGCTGAAGAACGCCAAGGCCCTGGCCGGCGCCCTGATGGAGCGCGGCTGCAAGCTGATCACCAACGGCACGGACAATCACCTGATGCTGGTGGACACAATGACGTCCTTCGGCAAGTCCGGCAAAGTGGTACAAGAACTGCTGGAATCCGTTGGCATCACGCTCAACAAGAACGCCATTGCCGACGATCCGTTGCCGCCCTTCCAGGCCTCCGGCGTGCGGCTGGGCACGCCCTGCTGCACCACGCGCGGCATGCGTGAGCCCGAAATGGACAGGATCGCGGCGTGGATCGTCGGGACCTGTAAGCCCGAAATTCCCCACCTTGACTTGATCCGCCGCGAGGTGCGGGACTTGTGCGTCGCCCACCCCACCCCCAGCGGGCTGGTGGAGCGGGCGTAACCCCACCCCCCGGCCAGTGTTGCTGGCGCCTCCCGCAAGCGACCGGCGCAGTGAGGGGAACGGAGAGGGGGCATCGGATGCGGCGCCAGGGCAAGTGTGCGGTGATCGATTTGCAGGAGGTATCCATGGCTTTCGAGACGGCACTGACCCGTCTGCTCCACATTGAGCATCCGATCATCCAGGCCCCCATGGCCGGGGGCCCGACCACGCCGGAACTGATCGCGGCGGTGAGCAACGCGGGGGGTCTCGGCTCCCTGGGGGCGGCGCTGCTGTCTCCCCAGGCGATCCGCGCTGCCATCCGCGCCGTGCGCGGGTTGACCGGCCGCCCGTTCAACGTCAACTTGTTCGTTCCGCCGTTCAACAGCACGGGCAATCCGCGGGCGGTACCGCCGCCGCCCGTGGCGACCTTCCGGGCGGAGTTGGGGTTGCCGGCGGTGCCGACCGCATTACCGCCCCTGCCGCAGTATGCCGATCAATTCCCGGTGTTGCTGGAGGAACGGCCGCCGGTCGTCAGCTTCCATTTCAACATTCCGCCAGCGGAGCATATGCAGGCGCTGAAGGCCGCGGGGTGCGTGATTCTGGGCAGCGCCACCACGGTGGCCGAGGGTCAGGCGCTGGAGGCCGCCGGATTCGACGCCATCGTCGCCCAGGGCCAGGAAGCGGGGGGCCACCGCGGCACCTGGATGAGCGCCGTGGAAGACGCCATGGTGGGCACCCTCGCACTGGTGCCACAGATGGTGGATCGGGTGCGCATCCCCGTGGTGGCTGCCGGCGGCGTCATGGACGGCAGGGGACTGGTCGCCAGCCTGGCGCTGGGTGCGGCGGGCGTGCAAATGGGCACGGCGTTTCTCACCTGCACCGAAAGCGGCGCCCACCCGGCCCACAAGCAGACTTTGCTGGAAGTGACCGAGGATGGCACGGCCATCACCTGGGCCTACTCCGGGCGGGGCGCCCGGGCCGTGCGCAACCGGTTCGTGACCGAGATGGCACCCCATCGCGACAACTTCCTGCCGTTCCCCGACCAGCGCTCCATGGTGGCGGACGTCACCCAGGCCGCCGCCAAGCAAAGCCGAACGGACCTGATGCAAATGTGGACCGGCCAGGGCACCCGCCTGCTGCGGCGCGGAACGGCCGCCGAACTGGTGGCCGCCGTCATGCGCGAGGCCGAGGAGACTCTCCGGCGGCTCAGCGGGTGACGCCCGCGCGCCAGGACGTTGGGCGCACGTGCGAACCGCACCCCACCCTCATCCCTGGCGCCGTTATCGAAGGGGAGGGGGGAACGGCAACTGCACCTCCCTCCTCTCCCCTCGACCGCTCCCCACGAGACGTCAATCTCTGGTAGAGAGCAGGTATCAGGAGTGAATATGAGCAGGCGGTGACATGATTTCCATGGAAACGATCCGGACCATGACAAACTGGATTGTCGAACGTTTTCGTCCGGAGCGCCAGATCGCCCTGGGTAGAACCTTCGCCGACCAGGCTGCCATCGCCAGCGAGAACGTGCGGCTGTTCAACGAGACGAAGGAAGCCCGGGAGCAGCTGACCGCAATCAGCGAAATCCTGCGCGTGATCTCCAGCTCGCCCACGGATGTGATGCCTGTACTACAGGCTGTCGCGGAGCGGGCTGCCCGGCTCTGCGAGGCCACGGGATCCGGCATCATGCTGGTCTCAGGCGACCAGCTGCGGTGGGGCGCCAGCCATGGCGAACTATCCGAGAATATCGTCGGCCTCCAGCTACCTCTCAACCGCGAATCCATCAATGGGCGGGCAGTCGTCGACAGGATGCCGGTGCACGTCGAAAACGCTGCCGCGCTTGCCCCTGATGAATATCCGATGGTGCGGGAGCTTGCCCTTCGCCTCGGCCATCGGACGTTGCTCGCGGTGCCGCTGACTCGCGGGGGCAAGCCGCTCGGCACCATTTCGTTGCATCGAATGGTGGTGCAGCCCTTCACGGAGCGCCAGATCGCGCTGGTGCAGACCTTCGCCGACCAGGCGGCCATCGCCATCGAGAACGTTCGGCTGTTCAACGAGACCAAGGAAGCACTGGAGCAGCAGACGGCGATTAGCGAGATCCTGCGCGTGATCTCGAATTCGCCGACGGATGTCACCCCCGTGCTGCTGGCG
>JBGPEV010000535.1:0-2819 GCA_041482995.1 bacterium
CTGCCCTGCACCCCCAGCGCCTCTGGCGCCTTCGGCGCAGCGGCCGAGTGCCCCTGGCCCCAATGGGTTCCCCTGGCCGCTCTGGGAGCGGGTTCGCAGCGTAATCTGGGTGCAGGGAGTATTGCTCCTTGCTGGAGAGCGCGAGAGGCGAAGCCGCTCGCAAGCCGCCTCCCGCGGGGCGGGGCGAATGGGGAGCGCGGCCCGGCCCCCTTACGCCGCCGGGCCTTTGACCCCCCGCAGGAACTGGAAGTGCTCACCCAGGGCCGGAACGCTGCCCCGGTCGGTGCCGAACAGCACGAAGTGGATGCCCTCACGGATGAACGGCTCGGCCATCTCGTGAGTGAAGAAGTGGATCACGAGCGGCACCTGCTTGCGCCGGCAGGTGTCGTGGATGTGCTTCACGGCCTCGATGTACTTGGGGTGGTGATAATTGGCCGGCACGCCCAGTTGAATGGACAGATCGTTGGGGCCGACAAACGCCGCATCCACCCCGGGCACGGAGAGCAGATCGTCCAGGCGTTCCATGGCGGGCGTGCTCTCGATGCCGATCACCAGCACGTTGTTCTTGTTGCGCTCCTCCAGGTGCTGGCGGGTCTCCGCGCTGGGGAAGCGGCCCTCTTGCACCACGCGCAGGGAGATATCGCCCTTGAGCGGCAGCCACTTGCACGCCGCGACGCATTCCTGCACCTGCTCCACGCGCTCCACGTAGGGCGCCAGGATGCCCTGGGCGCCGGCGTCCAGGGCCATGGTGATGTAGTGGCTGGCGGGGATCGGCACGCGCACCACCGGCAGCACGCCCATGCCGGCCAGCGTGCGCGTCCAGTCCGCCGTCTCCGAGCGGCTGAAGGGCGAATGCTCGTTGTCCACGATGAGGAAGTCCAGCCCCAGCTTGGCCAGTGCGTGATCCTGCTGCCCGGCCCGGGTTTGCACGAACATCGTGCCGTAGAGGCGCTTGCCGGCTTTCAGGCCCGCCTTGAACTCTGCTCCGTTCATGCCCGTCGGTCCGTCGATAAGGGCCGTCCCCGAGGGGTGCGGCCACCGCACCGGCGGCTGCCGTGCGGTGCGGGTTCCGCGCGCAACGGCCCGGATTGACAAGGTTTCCCGCCTGCCGGTAGCCTGGGCAACTTGCGCGCTGCCCATGACCGGCGCCTACCGCACGCGTACGGCGCAAGCTGTCAAGCCTCCCCCTGGCAGACGGCGCAGGGTGTTCGCGCCTCCCGCTGGCGTACGGCGTAGACCACCACAGCCACCGCGCGAAGGCAAGGCACGGCGCGCCCCTGCAACGCCGCAAAGGAATCCCATGGCGCTGGAGATGATGGAGTTGGAACGCCGCCTGATCGGGTTCGATACGGTGAGCCGAAACTCGAATCTGCCGATGCAGGAGTTCCTGGCGGATATCCTGCAGGGGATCGGGCTGGAGGTGCGGACGTTTCCCAGCCCCGATGGGAAGAAGGCCAACGTGTTCGCCACCCTGGGTCCGCGCGACGTGGGTGGCCTGATGCTCGCGGGGCACACGGACACGGTGCCCGTGGACGGCCAGGCCTGGGACAGCGACCCGTTCACGCTCACCGAGCGGGACGGCAAGTTCTTCGGGCGCGGCACGGCGGACATGAAGTCGTTCATCGCCCAATCGATCCTGGCCGCCCAGGCGCTGCGCGGGCGCAAGCTGAAGGTGCCGCTGCACCTGGCCTTCACTTACGACGAGGAAGTGGGCTGCCACGGCGCGACGCACCTCATGCAGACCCTGGCCCAGCACCCGTTGGCGCTGCCCACCAGCGCGGTGATCGGGGAACCGACCCACTTCCAGGTGTTCAACAAGCACAAGGGCTTCTCCGCCTGCCGCGTGAGCATTCGCGGGGTGGAGGGCCACAGCAGCCTGCCGCCCAAGGGCGCCAACGCGATCCGGCAGGCGGCGCTGGTGATCCAGAAGCTGATGGACGTGGAGTGCGAGCGCATGACGCACCGCTCGCAAGAAACGGACTTCGAGCTGCCCTACACCACGGTGAACGTGGGGCAGATCCACGGCGGCACGGCCACCAACATCATCCCCAACCGTTGCGACGTGCACTTCGAATACCGCACCATGCCCGGGGAGGACCCCGCCTACGTGCTGCGGGAGGTGCAGGGCTACGTGAAGGAGGTGCTGCTGCCCGCCTTCCAAAAGCAGCAGCCCAACGTGAGCATCGAGGTGGAGGAAGAGAACCGCGGCCTGCCCATGCAGACCCCGCCCGGCAGCGGGATCGAGGCGCTGGCCCTGGAGCTGACCGGCCAGGCCCGCACGGGCGCGGCGCCCTACTATACGGAGGGCGCCATCTACAACGGACACGGCATCCCCACCGTCGTCTGCGGGCCGGGGGACATCGATCAGGCGCACCGCCCCAACGAGTTCATCACCCGCGAGCAACTGGAGAAGGGCGTTCCCTTTCTCGGCAAGCTGATCGAACGGGTGTGCCTCACGTGACCCGGCCCACGGCGTCTCAGCAGGACGTGCACTGGGTGTTCGGCTACGGCTCCCTGATGTGGAATCCGGGCTTCCCCGCGGTGGATCGCCACCCGGCCCAGTTGGATGGGTACCAGCGCGCCTTCTGCCGCTATTCCTTCCGCCACCGGGGCACGCGCGCCGCACCGGGCCTGGTGATCGGCCTGCGCGAGGGCGGGGCGTGCGTGGGCCGCGCCTTTCTGCTCGACCCCAGCACCCTGCCCGAGGCGCTGGCCTACCTGGACGAGCGGGAGGGCGCGGGCTACCACCGCCTCGTGCGGCCGGTGCACCTGAAGCTTGCTGCCGGCGGGCGCTCGGTGCCCGCGTGGGTCTACGTTCC
>JBGPEV010000536.1:0-2817 GCA_041482995.1 bacterium
CGATCGGGTACGGCGTCTCCGCCGCGAAGGCCGGGTGGAACTTCTGGTGCACCCGCGCATAGGAGATCAGCGTGGCCTTGCCGCTGGCCTGCACCCACGCCGAGCGCGGCGAGCCGCAGGCGTCGCAGCGGCGCCGGGCGACGAAGCGGCAGCGGCCGCAGTCCCCGCAGCGCTGCACGAGCAGCCGCCCCTGCTTGGCGCCCTCGAAGAATTCGAGGGACTCCGCGGAGGGCGTGGGGACGGGCTTTTCGATGACGTCTGCGCTCATGGGCGTGCCTGCGCGGAACGGGATGTTCAGAACGGCAAGACCTAACCGCAGATTTCACAGATATCAAGTCAGGGAGCCGCCATCCATGCGGCCGATCCTCGGAATCGCAAGCGACTCCAAGCGCCTCGGCGATTGCTGGCCAAAAGAGCGACTCCTGGCAGGCAATCGAATTGGAAATACCAGGCTCACTCGTCTTCACTGGTGTCGCTACGCAACCACAAAATCTGCGCAATCTGCGAAATCTGTGGTTCCGCATTTCTGCCGTTATGTTTAGCTCGCCTGGCTGCCCAGGATCAGGCACGAGTGGTAGGAGAGAATGCCGCCATTGCCCGTCACCAGCAGATAGCGCGGATCGGGCAGTTGGCGCTCGCCGCCGCGGCCCTGCATCTGGATCACCGCCTCGGACAGGGGCGTCATGCCCCACATGTAGTAGCCGGAAAGCTGGCCGCCGCCGGTGTTGGTGGGCAGGCTGCCGCCTGGCCCCAGCCGGCCGTCCTGCACGAAGGCGCCGCCCTCGCCCTTCTTGCAGAAGCCGTAGTCCTCCAGCGTGACCAGCACGGTGTAGGTGTAGCAGTCGTAGATTTCGCAGGCGCTGACGTCCCGGGGCGCGATGCCCGCCATGCGGAAGGCGGTCTCGCCGGCCAGCTTGGCGCCCGTGTGCACCTGGGGCTCGCGGCCCGCGTGCTGCGTATCGCCCGGGTGGCCTTGGCCCATGCCCAGCACGTAGGCGGGCTTCTGCTTCAGGTCCCGCGCGCGCTCCGCGGAGGTGACGATCACGGCCACGCCGCCGTTGCTCACGAGGCAGCAGTCCAGCAGGCGCAAGGGTTCCACCACGTAGCGGGAGGCCTGATGATCGGCGAGCGTGATGGGAGTGCGCATCTGGGCGCGCGGGTTCTTGCCCGCCCACGCGCGCTGGGAGACGGCGATGGCGCCGAGTTGCTCGCTGGTGGTGCCGAACAGCTCCATGTGGCGCCGGGCCGCCAGGGCATAGCCGCAGTTGGCGCCGAAGTAGCCGTAGGCCCACATCAGCGACGCATAGCCTTCGGGCAGGGAGGCCACGCCGCGGTTCTTGTAGGCGTCCCCCGCGCCGCGGTCCGGTTTGAGGGGCGCGTCGGCGAACACGCAGGCGACCGTGTTGACCATGCCCGCCTCGATGGCGAGCGCCGCGAACTGCACCATCGAGGCGGCCGTCGCGCCGAATGCGCTCATGTGGTTGAGCAGCCGCAGATCCTTCAGCCCCAGGGTGTTCTGGAACGCGGGACTGAGCCCGCCCTCCAGCCCGGCGTTGACCAGCAGCCCGTCCAGGTCCGTGGCGCGCAACCCGGCGTTCTCCAGGGCGAGAAAGATCGCCTCCGCCGCGAAGTCGCCCACGGAGCGGTTGTAGATCTTGCCCATCTCCGTGATGCCGACCCCGGCGATGGCGCATTGGCCTTTGATGGACATCGGGCTTCTCCCCGGCACGGGCACGCGCAATGGCAGCCCGTCCGGTTATTGCAGAGCGGCCGGGGCGCGGCAAGCCCGGTCGCGCGCGGCCGCTCAGCGCAGCAGCGCGGCCACCCCGGTCACGGCGAGGAGCAACTGGGCGATCAGGCGGAAATGGCGGTGCCCGCCGGCGCGGAAGGCGATGCTCCCCACATAGGATCCCGCCAGCATCGACGGGGCGACGACCGCCGTCCACCCCAGCACCGTCGCGGTGACCAGCCCCGTTACGGTCAGCGCCGCCAGTTCCGCCAGTTGCACCACCGTGAAGGTCGCCACGAAGCTGGCCCGGCTGGTCTGCGCGGTGGCGGTGGTCCAGAGGAAGTAGAGCACGACCGGCGGGCCGCCCAGGCTCACGGCGCCATTGATCACGCCGCTCACCATGCCGATGGCGACGCGATAGGGGGGCGCCCAGGAGGCGTGCCGGGGCTTCGCGAAGGTGAGCAAGGCCGTGCTGAGCAGCACGACGACGCCCACCAGGCGCCGCAACACGTCGGAGGGCAAGTGGTAGAGCAGCCAGAGGCCGGGCGCCATACCGACGAGCGCCCCGGCGCTGATCCAGCCCACGGTGCGCCAGTCGGCCTCATGCCGGAGCGAGTAGGACATGGGCACGTTGGTGATGAGCGTGGTGAGCACCACGGTCACCACCGCCACCTGGGTGGGCAGCAGCAACGCCAACGCGGGCACCATCGCCAGCGCGGCGCCGAAGCCGCTGATGCCGCGCAGAAACCCGCCGGTCAGGCCAATGACAATGCCGGCAACCATCAGGTGCCAGGAGCTGAACAGATCCAGAACGCCTCCTTCGCCACAATCCCCGGAGCGTGGCCCGTGCCGCTGCTCCCCGCCCCTGCACATCCCTGCGATTGTAGCGGAATCGGCGGGAATGGGAAATCGGGGTGTGGGGACTGCCGCGTCGCGCAGGATTGCGGGCCGGTGACGTCAAGAGTTTTGTGTCAGAGGAAAGAGGATACGGATGCCCTGGTTTTCGTTTTCATTGGTAAAGACCGCATAGAGGATGCGCTCGATGCTGGTGGTGTCGAAGAAGACGCCCATAGGCCGGGTGCGGCGGC
>JBGPEV010000537.1:0-2816 GCA_041482995.1 bacterium
GCCGTTGAGGAACTCCACCACCTCGGCGAGATGCCGCATCCCCAGCACCTCCACCCCCTGGACCACCGCTGCTTCAGGTCCGTTCTCCTCGGGCACGATGAGCCCTTTGAGCCCCTGCCGTCTGGCCGTCATGGCCATGGGCAGCGCGCCCCGGATGGGCCGCACGCGGCCCTCCAGGGAAAGCTCGCCGATAATCAGGTAATCCTGCAGTTTGATGGGATCGAAGGAGCCGGCCGCGCCCAGGATGCTCACCGCGATGGGCAGGTCAAACCCCGCGCCGATCTTCTTCATCTCGGCGGGCGCCAGATTCACGGTGATGCGGCGGATGGGCAGGCGGAAGCCGCTGTTGGCGATGGCGGCGGTAATGCGCTCCTTGCTCTCCTTGATCGTCGCGTCCGGCAGCCCCACCACCGTGAAGTTGGGGAGGTGGCCGAAGGCCAGGTCCACCTCCACTTCGATCGGGTGGGCCTCGACTCCCAGCACCGTGGCGGAGCGCGTCTTGGCGATCATGGGCGGCCGGTTGTGCAAGCGGCGGAGACGGCCCCTGCTCTTAGCCTCGCGGCAATTCTGGCCGCGAGGCGGGAACCCGGGGCCGCCGGGACTGCGGGGATGCTAGTCTATGGTCTGGGCGATGCCAAGCGCCGCCGATTGCCAACGGGGATGGCGCGGCGAAACTTGGAGCGCACAACAAAATTGCGAACTACCTCAACACAAAGGACACAAAGGACACAAAGGACACAAAGACCACAAAGACCACAAAGGAACACAATGAACAGCGAATCTTTCATGCCGACTGATCGAGCGATTTGAGCCAACAGAGCGAACTGATGCGCTACTTCACCTTTCTCAGAACTGCTGCCCCGAGGAGCGAAATTCTCTTCGTGGTCTTCGTGGTCGGCGCCTGCCCTCGAGCGCAGCGAAGGGTGATTCAGCAGTTTTGTTAGACGCTCTTACTCGCCGCCGGCCGGGTACTCGAACCGCTCCCGTACCTCGTAGTGCTGGGAGGTGGGATCGAAGCGCGCCAGCACCGCGCGCGCCTTGGGGGGCACCACGGCGGTCTCGTAGTCGGCGCCGCCGAATGCCTGCACCGCGGCCATGGAGTCGAACCACATGAGGGTGACGAACTCCACCTCCGTGTCGAGCGGCCGGCGGAAGAGCTGGATGCCGCGGTAGCCCAGATTGCCCCGCGCCGCGATGCCGGGGAAGATCTCCGTGCGCAGCAGGCGCTCGTAGGTGTCCGCGTTGGCGGGCGTGGTCCAGCCGTGCCAGATGCGTGCGATCATCGGTTGCCTCGCTTGGTCAAGTCACCAGCGTTGCGAGCTTGGCGGGGCGAGGCGCGCCCTGCAATTCCTTCACCATGGCGCGCAGCCGCTCGCGGTCGGCCGGGGACTTGACCGGGATGCTGAACTCCACGTGGGTCACCAGGTCGCCGAAGCGCTGCCGCAGCTTGTCCGCGATCTCGTCGTAGGTGCCTACCACCCCGTAGGTGTGCAGCACCTCGTCGGAGATGTGCTGGGGCATCTCCTCCCAGCGCTGGGCGCGGGAGAGCCCCTTCAGATGGGTGGCCAGGTCCTGCAGCCCGTGGAACTCGAACGCGGCGAAGTAGGTGGGGGTGGAGGCATAGAAGGCGATGCGGGCGCGCACGTCGCGGATCTTGTCCTGCAATTCCGCCTCCGTGGCCGCCGTGGCCACCAGCGGCTTCATGCGCACGGTGAACCGGTCCATGTCCGCGCGCCCGGCCCGCTCGGCGCCCTTGCGCACGGCGGGCAACATCACCTGCTCGATGTATCCCGGGGTGCAGACGGGGTGGGGCCGCACGCCGTCGGCCACTTCGCCCGCCACCTGGCACATGTAGGGGTTCACGGCGGCCATCTGGATGGGGATGGCGGGATGCTCGATCGGGCCGGGATTGAACAGGGGCACCATCAGGTTCAGGCGGTAGTGCTCGCCCTCGAAGTCGAGCGGCGTGCCGTTCTGCCAGCAATCCCACACGGCGCGCACGGCCCGCACGTACTCCCGCACCCAGGGCCCGGCCGGCGACCACTTCAGCCCGAAGCGCCGCTCGATGTGACCCTTCACTTGCGTGCCCAACCCCAAGGAGAAGCGGCCCCGCGAGAGCTTCTGCAGGGTCCAGGCGCTCATGGCCGTGATGGTGGGACTGCGGGGGAAGGCCATGGCCACCGACGTGCCCAGTTGCAGCCGCGTGGTGGCCTGGGCGGCCAGCGCCATGATCACGTAGGGATCGTCCTTGGTCTCCTCCACCACCATGCCGTCATAGCCCAACTCCTCGACCAGTTTGGCCTGGTCGAACACCGTGCCCAAGTCCAGCGGCACCTCCGGCGCGCGCAGGCCGGGATCGACCTTGCCGAGCGGGAGCAGGGTTTCCAGCTTCATCGTGGTCTCCTGAGCGAGAGTGGCGGTGTGCCGGAGTCGGGCGGCTGCGACAATCCAAGCGCGGCGATGCGATGCGAACGCCTGGACGAAGGCCAGACGGCCGCGGAAGCTGCCTCAGGCCCGCAGCGCGTCCAGGAGCTTCAACCGTGCGGCGCGCACCGCCGGCAACATGCCGCCCAGCACGCCCAGCACGCCCGCGAAGACGATGGCCTGGATGACGATGCCGGGGGTGGGCCGGAACCGGATCACGATCTCCGACCAGTTGGAGAAGTTGATCATCGAGAAGCGCACGAACCCCATGGCCAGGGCGGCGACCGTCCCCACCGCGCCGCCCAGCAGCGCCAGCACCACCGATTCAAAGAGGAACGAGAGCAGGATGGAAAACTTCGAGAAGCCCAGCGCGCGGAGCGTGGCGATCTCCC
>JBGPEV010000538.1:0-2815 GCA_041482995.1 bacterium
ACGCCGGCCCTCACCCGTCTTTGCCTATCGGCAAAGCCACCCTCTCCCGTTGGCGCGGGAGAGCGGAAAAGCCGCTCTGGTGGCCATAGTGGAGCCCCTCGCCCACGGAGTGTATAGACCGGGGAGGTGGGTGACACCCGTGCGGAGACAAGGGTAACACTTTGCTGGATAACCAAAGGTACCCCGGAGGAGGGGGTACCGATGCCATGGAAGGCAAGGGACACGATGTCGCTGCGACGAGAGTTTGTGGAGCTGGCCGGGTGAGGGCCGGACGGGCGGCAATGCGGAATCGCCCCGGCCGATTCCGCTTCTGTCGTAATATTGACGACAGTATAAAAGTATGTCAATATGATCGCGCAGATGTGATCTCTCCAGCCACCAACCGGAGACCCTCATGCAAGCCCAGCACGCCGCGACCCCCAATCCGCCCGGCAACCCCCGCACGCTGCACACCGCCGCCGCCACCCGCGTGCGTCTCAAGCACGGCTTCTACAGTTCCCGGGCGGTGATCGCGGGCGAGGCCGAGGCGGAGTTCGTGGAGTTCCGCCATGACATGATCCATGAACTGCTGCCCGGCGGCCCCGTGGAATCCGCCTTCGTTGACCAGATGATCCTCGCCCAATGGAAGCTCAAGCGCCTCTGGGCCGCGCAAACCGGGGTCTACTTGCGCCATGAACGGCAGCAGCCGGCCGACCCCGCCGCCTCCTACCCGGAGTGGGTGGCGGCGTGCGTCCAGGACGACAATGCCCACACCGGGGACCTCCACAGGCTCAGCCTGGAGGAGGTGCGCTTGGTCAACATCTTCCACAAGGCCTACCGTCAGTTCGATCTGCTGGCCGGGATGCGCCGCAAGCGCCTGATACAGGGGGCCGCGAGACAAGAACTGGAGATCGAGGAATTCTCCACCCCGGGTGCGCGCCCCGGCCTGGAGCGTCGCATCGTCCCGCCCGTAACGGACTCTTATCAGGCACGATCCACCCAAAACGCGGATCGTCGCGGCCCGGTGGCTACCGAATCGGCGCCAGTTGCTTCCGGTTCCCCGCCCGTCGCCACCGGCGCCGACCCAGCCGCTCCGAAGTCGTTTAGCCCCCCACAGGGCCTGTCCTCGAGCGCAGCGAAGGTTGGGGGGTTGGGGGGATACGGCCAGGGAGTGTCCGCTCCCGGCGTGCCGGGAGCGCTGGCCCGCAGGGCCGGCGCGGGTTCTACGGCCCCAACTCCCTCAACCGGCTCCACATCGGGCGAAAACCTGGATCGTGGGGCCACCCCTCCCGGCGCGGCTGCGGGTTCCTCGCGCAAGCGCTCGCCGCACGGGCCGCCCTCCCCCGCAAGCGGTGGCGGGACGGCTGCTTTCCACCCCGAGGCCAACCGGGCGCGGCGGCATTCCGCTCGTCGCGTGCCGGGAGCGTCCACCCGCGGGGCCGGGGCGGATGCGCTGGGCGAAGTCGCAACGCCCTCATCCGCCACGCCGTCGAGCAAGAACGCGGATCGTCACGCCGCGCCGGCTTGCGCGCAGCCGGAGGGCGGCCCCCGCGCAGCGCCCGGGGCACCTGCGGCCGTCCCCGGCCCGCGTCGAAGACGTGTCAGGACGTCCGTCGCACCGGACTCCGCGACCCTCACGCCCCAGCAACGGGAACTGGAGCGCCTGGAAGCGCAAGATGACCGCTGGCGTGCGGTGTTGGACCGCAAGGTGGCGGCCAGATGACGGCACCGGCCCTGGGCGTGCGGGCGCGCGGCCTCTCGAACGCAGGGGAGAGCGAGGTGCCTTTGGCGGAGTCGTCCGCGCGGCCTGTGCCGTGGAGCCGGGAAGACCCCGCAGTGGAGCAGGGCAAGTGCAAAGTCCGGTTATGGGCTGCGTGGCACGGCATGTGGCCATCGCTCGTCTGCTCCGAGCTGCGCGCGGCCTCACCCTCCCACGCCCGGCGCCTCTGGCGCTTTGCGCAAGCGCTCAGCACGGGTGGGCCCCACCCTCTCCAAGGCCCAACCGCGGGGCTGGAGAGGGAGTCCTGTGCGCCCACATTGCCGCCGTGGCTGTGGCTGTTCCCCCTTCTCCAGGCCCGCGGTTGGGCCTTGGAGAAGGGCCGGGATTGAGGCCGCGCGAAGCGCGGGACGGCCCGGCGGATTCCTCGAGGCCCGACTTTGCACTTGCCCTGCGCAGTGGAGGGTTCAGGCGGGGGCGGCCCTATGCTATTGTGGGCGCTGCCGGATGCATCTCCACGCGCTTGCCCAACGGGAGCGGACATGGACTTCAACCTGACAGCGGAGCAGCGGCGGTACCGGGAGACGGTGCGGCGGTGGGTGGCCGAGAACCTGCCGAAAGCGCCGCGCAAACCCGCCGCGCGCCGGCACGAGCCGGTGCAGCACGTGCGGGAGCGCTACCGGGCGTGGCAGGCCCTGCGCCAGCAGGACGGCATGGCCTGCGTCACGTGGCCCAAGCCCTACGGCGGCCAGGGCCTGGGCGTGGTGGAGCACTACATCGTCTCGTCGGAGATCGATGCGCTCGACGTGGCGCCGCCCATCAACGGGGTGGGCTTCGGCATGTGCCTGCCGCTGATCCTGCACGTGGGCAACGAGGAACAGAAGCGGCGCATCCTGCCCCCGGCGGCGCGGGGCGAGGCGGTGTGGTGCCAACTCTTCTCCGAGCCCGGCTGCGGGAGCGACCTGGCCGCGCTGAAGACCCGCGCGGTGCCGGACGGCAAGGGCTGGCGGCTGACCGGCCAGAAGATCTGGACCAGCTTCGCGCACTACGCGGACTTCGGGATTTGTCTCGCCCGCACGGACCCCGCCGTGGAGAAGCACAACGGGCTGACCATGTTCC
>JBGPEV010000539.1:0-2813 GCA_041482995.1 bacterium
CCACGAACACGTGCTGCGCAGCGTGGCCCACGGCCAATTGGTGCTGGACGCAATGCGGGAGTCCCATCCGGAGCTCTACCATCTGCTCGGCCCGGATCACGTCTTGGCGCTGAAGTGGAGCCTGTTGCTCCACGCCGGCTGCGCGCTGGAGGGCACCTCCGACAATCCCGCCCGCAGCGCGGAGTTGGCGGCGGACCTGCTCGGCCGGCTGGGCTTCCAGGATGCCGCGCTGGACCGGCGCGTGCGGCTGCTGATCGAGCACCACAAGACCGTGGTCGCCCTGGCCAAGTCCGCTTCCTACGCCGACCAGGCACTGTCCGAGTACTTCACCGTCGCCGAGCGGGACATCGTCGCGGTGGTGCTCCTCTATCTGGTCAACGCCTCCGTGCTGAAGGCCAATGGCGAACGCTTCAACGCGGACGTGCAGTCCCTCGAGAGCTTCTTCGAGGAGGCCGGGCGGATCTTCTCCGAGTTCCGCGGGCTGCCCAACCGGGACCAGTCCCGCGAGCTGATCAACACCTACTTCAACCAGCGCAAGGACGAGTTGCGGGTGGAGACGCGCATCCACCTGCTGCTGCAACGCAGCTGCGCCGTGGGCGTGAACGAGGCCGTGTTGGATCCGCTGCGGCGGGCGCATCCCAACGATTGGGAGCGCATGGAACCGCGGGCCAAGGAACTGGCCGCCCTGCAGCGCGAGATCGTGCTGGGCAGCCGCGGGCCGCTGGAGCAGGACCGGCTGGTAGGCAAGTTCGTCCAGCTCGTCCGCCAATACATGAGCAGCGCGGCCTTGCACGGGCTCACGGCGGATCAGAACGCCCTGTTCAGTTGGTTCTTCGCGGCCTTTCCCAACCGCTATCTGCTGGCGATGCCGCCGCAGCAGTTGTCGCGCCAGATGACCAAATTCGCCGGGTTCGCGGCGGCTCCCGTGCTGGCGGACGTGGTGACGCGCGAGCCGGGCGGCGGGCACGCGCTGCTGGTCGCCACGCGCCTGCCCCGCTCGCACACCCGCGTGGCCTATGCGCTCAGCCGGCGGCGCATCAACATCGTCGTGGGCAAGGTGAACCGCCTGCGCTACGCGTCGGGTCCGGCCGGATACGCCTACTTCTTCCAGATCTCGCCCCTGGCCTCCGGCGATCAGTTCGCCCCCCGCGACCTGGAGTTTCTCATCGAGCACGAGGTTCCGCCGCAGTTGGGTCAGCCGCCGCCGGCCTCGCCCTATCAGAGCAGCGGCGTGCGCGTGGAATTCCTGGGCGTGGACGAGGAGGGCTACGAGGTGGAACCGGCCGACGGGGAATTCGCGCGCCGCGCCGCCCGGATGGGGCGCATCCGCGTGATGATGCGCGATCAGCCGTTCCTGTTCTACCGGGTGACGCAAGTGTTCGAGCGCTTCCAGGCCGAGGTGCTCCAGGCCCTCATCACCACCACGGGCAACCAGGTGCAGGACTATTTCTTCGTCTCCCCGGAAGACTACGAGCGCCTGCGCGGCTCCACCTTCGACGAGTTCCTCATCAACCGCATCAGCACCGGCATGATGGAGTCGGTGGAATAGGGCTTGGCAAGGCACGGCCCCCAGCACCTCTCCCCGCGGTTGCGCGGACCTCTCTGCCTGAGAGGAGACGTTTGCGCAATTCGGTCTCCCGAGTGGCGAAGCGTGTGGACCATGAGCGAGATTGAGGAATTTCAAGTGCGTAGGGGCGGATCGCGATCCGCCCCTACGTGAACCCGGCATTTACGTAAAGGTCTCGCCTGAGGGGTCACGAGCCAGCCTGGGAGAGACGGCAAGATGCTGATCCAAAAGTGCTCCGGGCGAAAACGCGGATCGCCACGAAGGGGGCGACCATGATCAAGATGACCTATTGCCTGCGGCGGCTGCCGCACCTGTCCCGGAAGCAGTTCCAGGGCCATTGGTTGAACAACCACGGCGCCCTGGTGCGCAGTCACGCGCAGGCACTCAATATCCGGCGCTATGTCCAATTTCATACGGCCGATCATCCCATCAATGACGCCATGCAAAAGTCCCGCGGGGCTACGGAGCCGTTCGATGGCATTGCGGAGATCTGGTTCGAAAGTGTGGACGCCATGACGGCTCCCGGCGCCACGCCCCAGGGCAAGGCGGCCCTGCGCGCGCTGCGGGAAGGCGAACCGCGTTCCACTCGGGCATTTCCAAACTGACCCCTGGCCGCGCCATGGACATTACCGGCGCCTCGGCCTAGATTTTGGCACAGACGTCCCGGCCGCCCCGCCCGGGGGCAGCCCGCCCATTTCCACGGAGACGCAACCCATGGCCCAAGCGCAAGCCCAGGTACAGGCCCAGGTACAGGCCCAGGCCGAGGAAGGGGTACTGTCCGGCAACGGCACTTATCGCGTGCAGCGCCGCGAGATGGTGGCGGAAACGCCGGACCTGCGCATGGTGATCCTCACGTTGGCCGCCGGCCACGCCGTGCCGTGGCACACGCACACGAACGTGACCGATACCTTCATCTGCCTGGAAGGGCCGCTGGTGGTGGAAACGCGGGAACCGGAGCAACGCTTCGAGCTGTCCGCCGGCCAGATGTGCGCCGTGCCTGCCCAGCGCCCCCACACTGTGCACGGCAAGGACGGCGGGCCCTGCCGCTTCGCCAACCTGCAGGGCGTGGGGCACTACGACTTCAAGCCGCTGCCCAAGGCGTGACGAAGTGTGGGCGACCCCCGCCTCCGGTCCTCACCCCGCCGCTGGCGCGGCGGCCCTTCTATGAAGGCCCATTGCCAAGTCAAGGGACCGGCGATCCCCAATCGTCTATCCGAGCTCGGGGCGAGGCCCCTGCCCAAAAGGG
>JBGPEV010000540.1:0-2808 GCA_041482995.1 bacterium
CGCTCACCGGCCTGTTCAACCGCCGGGAGTTCCGCAACCGCCTGCTGGCCGAGTGGGCGCGCTTCAAGCGCCATCGCCGCCCAACCAGTCTCTTGATGGTGGACATCGACCACTTCAAGAAGGTGAACGATTCCCATGGCCACGAGTGCGGGGATTCCGTGCTGCAGACCCTGGGCGCTATCCTGCGCGCCCAGCAGCGCCGGCACGACGTCACCTGCCGCTACGGCGGCGAGGAATTCGTGGTGCTGCTGCCCGAAACGCTGCTGGACTCCGCGTTTCTGGTGGCCGAGGGCATCCGCAAGCGGGTGGGCAACCACGTCTTCCGCTACCGGGATCAGCGGCTCCAGATCACCATCAGCTTGGGCGTGGCGGGGGCGCTGGAGCAGAACCCGGCTAACGAGGACGAATTCGTCAATCTGGCCGACAGGGCGCTCTACCGCGCCAAGGCGGATGGCCGGAATCGCACCATCGTGTTGGAAGGCGGTACGGACCGGGTGCTGCGGGAAGGCGCCTAGCCGGCGCTGCCGCGGATGGGGCGCGGTTCAGGACGGCCGCGGCATGGGGAGCGGCGTTTCCGGCGCGAGGGCGCGCAGCACCTGCGTGAGCGTCTCCCCCGCCGGCGCGCGCACGACCACGGCGGCGAGATCGTCGTGGGGCGTCTCCTCGTTATTGACGATGGCCAAGGGCGCGCCGTTGCGGGCGGCCAGGAGCGGCAGCCCCGCGGCCGGATAGACCACCAGGGACGATCCCACCACCCACAGCAGGTCGCAGTTCCGCGCTTCCTCCGCTGCGCGCTCGAGCACCTCCGGTTTGAGCATCTGGCCGAAGGAGATGGTGGCGGGCTTCATCAGGCCCCCGCACTGCTCGCAATCGGGCGCCTGACCCGCGGGCGTCACCCACTCCTGGAAGCGGGCGCGGGGATGGAAATGGCCGCAGCTCAGGCAGGAGACGAACCGGTGGGTGCCATGCAACTCGATCACGTTTTCCGGCGCCGAGCCGGCCAATTGGTGCAAGCCGTCCACGTTTTGGGTGACGACGGAGCTGAGCTTGCCCATGCGTTCCAATTGCACCACCGCATAGTGGGCCGCATTGGGCATGGCTTTGGCGATTTCCCGGTAGAACTCGGTGGTGCGCTGCCAATAGCGGCGCCGGGATTCCGGGCTCGCCAGGAACCGGTCGATGTGGAATTCGCTGGGGTCGTATTTGCTCCACACCCCGCCGGGCCCCCGGAAATCGGGGATGCCCGATTCCGTGCTGATGCCGGCGCCCGTGAACACGACGATGCGCCGGGCATCGCGCACGAGGCCGGTCAGCCGATCGATGGGCTCGCTCATTGGTGGCTCTCCCAAGTCTGAGGCGCGGTGCCGGGTTGGACGCCCTCGGGCGCCTTCCCCGTGCGGGCGCAGCCTACCACACCGGCAGCAGCCCGGGGTGCGATCGGTGGCGGCGGACTTTCCACCCGCCCAAGGAGACGTGGCGGGCGAGAGGCCCGCCGCGACCGGACCGAGTACCTTGGGGAATAGTCCTTGCGCGCGGCCCCGGGCCGGCGCCGCTCGCTTCTTGACAAACGCGGGTTCACCCTTATACTACCCGACAATGCAGAACTGTGACCGAACGGGTAGGAAGACGAAGCCAATGGTTTCGACCGCGAACCAGCGCGCCGCAGACGCTGTGTGACGTTCCCTGGCCCAACCGGCCCGGGGACGGCGCCGGTCGGGACATGCCCCGCCCCAGGTACAGACCAAACAGGCACAAGATGAATCGCCCATCGTCCCGGTTCCCGCGTCGCTTGCGTAAACGCTAGCCGCGCGCACATCTCCCGTCGGCTCCCCATGGGCGGCCGGCCCGGGAGGCGGCGCGCGGCGGAACCTGGATAGTCCCGGATGGATCGGGGGGCGATAGCCAAACCGGCACCCGCGCCACAGTCGGCAGGCGGGGCGGCCGGAAGGGCCGCTTGCGCGGTTTCCCGGCAGCCCCCTCTGCTCGCGCCCGGCTCCGCACCTGAGCCATCGCGCATCCGGCATCGCCGGCCGGCAGCCCCGGCGCGGTGCCCAACACGGAGCGTGACCCAATGACGAACATCAGATTGCCCCAGGCCCCCAGTCTGCCCAAGGCAGAGGGGCTCTACGATCCCGCGCTGGACAAGGACAGTTGCGGGGTCGGCTTTGTCGTCAACATCAAGGGCGCCCGTTCCCATGAGATCGTCAAGCAGGGTCTCCTGATCCTGGCCAACCTGGAGCACCGGGGCGCCACGGGCGCGGACCCCAACGTGGGCGACGGCGCCGGGATCCTGGTGCAGCTTCCCGATGCCTTCCTGCGCGAGGCGGTGAAGCCGCTGGGATTCGCCCTGCCCAAGAACGGCCTGTACGGCGTGGGGATGGTGTTCCTGCCCCAGGACGAGGCGCACCGCACCGAATGCGAGTCCATCGTCAACGACCGCATCGTGGCCGAGGGGCAGAAAGTGCTGGGTTGGCGCACGGTGCCGCTGGACGCGAGCCGGTTGGGCGAAACCTCCCGCGTCTCCATGCCCTACGTGCGCCAGGTGTTCGTGCAGCCCGCCGCCCGGTTGAAGGATCCCAACGCCTTCGAGCGCAAGCTGTACGTGATCCGGCGGTTGATCGAAAAGGCGGTCAAGCAGACGGATTTGGGAGATTTCTCCATCCCCAGCTTTTCCTGCCGCACATTGATCTACAAGGGCATGCTCACGTCCAACCAGTTGGAAACGTTTTATCCGGACCTGACGGAGCCGGGGTTCATCTCCGCCATCGCCCTGGTGCACGCGCGCTACAGCACCAACACGTTCCCCAG
>JBGPEV010000541.1:0-2795 GCA_041482995.1 bacterium
CGCCCGCTGTTGTCGCTGCACCCAGTGGATGGACCGCCGGGAGAGATCCGCGACCCCGCGCCGCGGAAACTCGACGTCGCGCCTACCCGCTCTGCCAGCAGGCATGCGGAGGCGAACTGCCCTGGCCCAAGGGGTCCGCGGCGGAGACCGGCCGGCGGCCAAAACGATCGGAATCATCGGAGAAGTTGATCGGGCTCAGGTTTCCCGCCCCATCATGACGTAAATCATGGTCGGTCAGCGGTCGCCTGACTACGATGGCCGCAATGCATGGCGGAGCGCATGCCCACTGGCGGTAGCGCAGGTGTGGAACGGAACATCATTCATTGCGAGGAGACCAATCATGAAGCGCTGGAAATCGGCCATGGGGATCGTGGGGGTTATGCTGATGCTGCTCGCCTCTGCCGCGCTCGCGCAGGAACGGGTGCTGACCAGCGTCAAGACCGACGCCGCCCCCGCCATCGATGGGAAGATGGATGAGGTCTGGGCCAAGGCCAAACCCCTGGCCGTCGAGTTGGGGAAGCTGATGTATGAGCCGAAGGACTACAAGGGCAGCGCCAAGACCACCGTCAACATCCGCTCGCTCTACGACGGTGAGAATATCTACCTGCTGTTGCAATGGGCAGACCCCACGGAGAGCCTGCGGCGCGAGCCTTGGGTGAAGCAGGCCGACGGGTCCTGGAAGCAGCAGGAGGACCTGGACGATACGGATCACGAGAACACCTACTACGAAGACAAGCTGGCGATATTCTGGGACATCAATGCCCAGAACTTCGAATCGAAAGGCTGTGCCGTCGCCTGCCACAAAGCGCGTGGCGGGAGGAATTCCGGCATCCCCGACAAGTCCCCCGGCCGCAAGTTCACCAACAAGCCCGGCGAGACCATCGACATGTGGCACTGGAAGGCCGCCCGCACCAATCCGGTGGGCCAGGTGGATGACCAGTACGTCGATGACACGAAGGATCCGGCCAAGAACAAGGATTGGGGGCGTAAAGGCGATTCCAAGACCGGCGGCGGCTACGTGGACAATGTGAGCGCCGACAAGAAGGGCCCCGCCTTCATGAACAAGACCCCCAGCGACGACAACAAGTTCTGGGTGCTGGACGACCAGAAGGTGCCCTTCGCCGACACCTTCAAGCCCGGTGACGTGGTGGGCGCGATCGTCGTTGCGCCGTTCGCCGGGTCGCGCGGCGACATCTCCGGCAAGGCGGTGTGGGCCGCCGGGACCTGGACGCTGGAAATCAAGCGCAAGCTGGTGACCACGGGGGAAAACGCAAAGACCCAGGACGTGCAGTTCAGCGACTTGAAGAAGACCTACTATTTTGGCGTATCGGTGTTCGACAACACCGCGGTCAACCATATGTACCACGAGGGCGTGAACAAGCTGGTGTTCAAGTAGCCGGCCGCTTGGGCGCGGGCGGCCGAGCGCAACTCGGTTGCAGGCCCGCGAGGCCGCGCGCGCCCAGGAACGTCCGCGCTTCCCGGCCCTAGGCGGGAAGGGGCCGCGACCGGTGGCCCCGTCCCAGGCAGGTTCAAAGGCAGGAGGATCGCCATGTTGCAGCACTCCACCCGGCGCCGGATCGGCCCAACGATCGGTTGCCTGGGCGCCGCCGGGCTGGGCCTGCTGCTGGCGCTGCACGTCACGCCGGCGCTGGCGGCCGATCCGCCACCCAAGCAGTCGGCCAAGGAAGCCGATTTGGCCCTCAAGCGGCTGATGGAAAACCGGGCCGCCATTCAAGGCAAGACCCGGCGGGGCCAGACCCTGGACGATGCGCCCCCCTTCAAGGCGGTGCCCCGCAAGCCTTCGATCGGCGTCTACCCCTGCAGCGGCTGCCACGACAACGTGTTCATCGATGGACGCGTCCGCGACCTGAAGGACGAGCACACGAGCCTGAAGTTCGAGCACGGCGGCGGGCGGTTCTGGTGCTATGACGCCTGCCACAACGGCCGGGACATGGACCACCTGGTCTCGATCCGGCGCCGGCCCATCGATTACGACGAGGCGTACAAATTGTGCGGCCAGTGCCACTTCCAGCGCTTCAAGGACTGGAACTTCGGCGGCCACGGCCGCCGCGCCGGCGCCTGGCCGGTGCCGCGCGACGTGCCGCCCGCGCACACCGAACTGCGGGTGGCCGAACGCGAGACGATCGGGACGTGGCAGGGCGAGCGCACGATCCTGAGCTGCCCGGCTTGCCACAATCCCCACTCGCCCTCGATCAAGCCCTACACGCTCAGCCCGCCGCCGCTGGTGCGCTCCGGTTTGAAGCGGGCGGAACACGGCGGCGCGCCCGACGAGCCCATCTGGGTGTGGGTGAAAGCCGCGCTGGGCGGCCCGGCCGCGGAGCAACCCGCGCCGCAGGCGGCACCCAATGCAAAGGCCAAGAGCAAGGCCAAGCCGCAAGCCAAACAGGGGGAGAAGCCATGACCGCGGAACGCGACACCGCCCGGCCCGAGGCGGGGCTGACCCGCCGCGGCATGCTGCGCAGGGGCGGCTGGCTCGCCGGCATCGCGGCGCTGTTCGGGGGGACGGCGGCCCTGGCTCAGAAGCAGGTGGGTGACGCCGCGACCTCCGATACGTTCGCCACGATGTTCCAGGACCACTATCAGCGCATGACCCCCGCGGAGCTCAAGGCGGCGATCGAGCGGATCGAACGCAAGGCCAAGCGGGAACTCGGGTCGGACATCCACGTGGGCAGCGCACCGCCGCTGCCGGGCGTCGTCTACGGCTACGGGCTCAATCTTTCCAAGTGCAAGGGCACCCGCCGCTGCGTGGAAGCGTGTATCGCGGAGAACAACAA